>DASRWO010000313.1:0-17417 GCA_035654555.1 Candidatus Deferrimicrobiaceae bacterium
ACGAAAACGCATCCCTGCTCAACCGTCGTTGATCGGGGACCCTCCGGCAGCACTAGCGGAAGCGAATGAGTCCTCACGTGGCGCGCTGATACGCAAATGTGGACCGGGTCCGCTATGACCGCTGGCGCGCTTCTGCCGCCAGACCTCGAGAAGCTTCGCTGGCCGCCGGACGATGCGGAGGCATCGGCTCCGACCCCATTGCCGAGCGCCTTTCTACCGTGCCAATTACTGGAGCATCATCCAACCCGTCCGCGTAGGCCATCGAAACAAACCTTTGCTTGGAACATAGACGGTCGACCAAACGCTGCTGCCAGGAACTCAGAACGGCGTGAGGAAGAATAGGAAAGTGTCGAAACATCCAAATAAAATAAGCGCGTTGGAGAAAAGAAGGCATTACGTACCGCGGCCCGATGGGAGTTTGTACTTGCACCACACCGTCCGCCAGTTTATCAATCCACATAACTGGGCCACCTGAGTCCTGAGTTTGGCCAGAGCATTTCTTGGGCCGTCATTATGGCACCAAGGGTGGGGCCAAGCAAAGGATTTTATCAAAAAAATTTCCAATAGGCCGAGCGTCAGAATCAGGGTTAGAAGAGTTTAGCTCGAAATCGGAATCTCCGGGAGGATGTCCATCCGCCGGATCTCTGCGGCGACGCCGAAATCTTTGCCCGGACCTTGTTCCACCCGCAACACACGGGCGTGGCAGCAAACCCAGCACTTCTCCCCAGCGGTGAGTTCCGGAGGAAGGATGAGGACCAATTCCACTTCGGAGCCCTCAACCATGCGCGATGCGCTGTAGAGAAAGACGCCGTTGGTGCTGACGTCGCGAGTCTGAGCCGCCAGTTCCCCGCTCTCTCCTGCACTCTTCACGCGCACCGGTACGCACGTATTAATTCTCTCCCCGGAGCGGCGATCAATCTTAGTAGTCATCTTCAGAAGTCACCATTAGAGATCACTCTCAGAAGGCATTTTTAGAAAACACTAATTTGGAATTGCTAATTTTCCCTAGCAATCAAAACTTAACGCCAGCGGAGAGTTTTTCGCTCTCCGCCGGCGTTCGTCAGTATAAAACAAATTTGCCGACCTGATTAATTTAGGCCTAGATCTCTGGCCGCCGAAGCCGCGCGGCAGGAACCACGAGCGCTTGCTCCATAGTCGGAACATTGGTGCCTCGCAGTTTGGCTTCAGCCTCAGCCAGCTTGTCAGATTGATTGGTCTGATAGTAGGCCTGCACCAGTAGTTCCATGGTGAAGGGATTGTCCTGATCCTCCTCCAGGCGCGCGATGGCTTCGTCAAATTTTTTCTGGTCCATCAGGAGCGTTCCCGCCGCGCCGTTGTAAGAGCTTTGAATCACGCGATTGCGGCTGCCCGAGGCCATCGCTTCCAATTGTTGCAAAGACTTATCAGCTAGCACCGAATTCCCTGCGTGAGCGGCGCGCACGACTTGGTTGCGCAGGATGCGGGACATTTCCTCATCCTTGTCCGATTTGGAAACTGCGGTGCGATGTCCTAGCGAATCTTCCGCGCTCTGCAGATATTTCAACGAGGTGTTGTCGTCGGTCTGATACTCTGCCAAATGCCGATACGCCTGTGCTTCCTGCAAGTCCTGCTCTTTGGCGTGAGCTGTCTCCGCAATTTCCAGGAAAAGTTTGTCAGCCTCAGCAAACTTTCCGTCGCGCACCCAGGTCATCCCCTTCTGCATGGTGTAGTTGAGCCTGTCCGCTTCGTTGTGGGCAAAACGGATGGCTTTGTCATATTCGATCCGTGCCTGCTCCTGATTCCCCATCAGAGCATACGTATCACCCAGCCCAACTTGAGAGGTGACGAAATCGGGATCGATCTTCAATGCGGCGCGATAGTGCTGCAGTGATCCCTCAAAATTTCCGGACATGCGCAGCAGTTCTCCATATGAGTCCTGCGGATTCGGCTCCTTAGGCAGCAGTGCGACGTAGCGATCCATGGCGGCAAACGCCTTGGCGAATTCCCGGTTGCGCGCGTCCACATATGCCAGGTCGTTCAGCGCGGCGGGAAAATTCTTATCGAGGGCGAGAGCTTTTTCCATCATTCTGCCCGCCTGGTCGGCACCTTCTTCTCCCATCAGCCAGTTGCCGGCCAGATAAAACAGATGCTTGTCTTTGGGATACATCTCCAGCATGTCGTTCATGGCGGAGATTCCGCCGATGAAGTCGCCGTCCTGCACTTTGACGATCCAGGCAATCATCAACTGCTCGCCCGGCGTCAGCTTGGGTGCGAGCACCTTCGCTTTTTCGCGGGCGGCGCTGACTTCCTTGGGATCGGTACTGTTGAAGGCGATCCAGGCCCAAGCCACGGCAAGATTGGGATCTTCTTTTACGGCCGCACGCCAGTCATCGTTACAGCGCTCGAGGTAGAGATTTTCATAATCTTCCATACCCTTTTCGTAGAGGGCATGAGCTTGCACCGAGGTAGTAGTGACGGGCAACGATCTCGCAGCCGACTGCTTGAGGTGATGGGCATACACCGGTGCGGCAAGGCAGACGCCAAGAATAAGGACAGCGCATATGGAGCGACGCATTCAATTCTCCGGAACAGACGCTTTGGGGGAGAGAATATGAGAGCAGCGTAACATCGTGGTAACCGGGTCCCTAGTGACGGAAGGCTTACGACGGGTGGCGAAGCAGGATGTGATTAGTTCTCGATGCGTGGGGGCTAGTCGTTCGCCCGGGATTTTCGTCGCCGCAAATGGCATATCCTGCCGCAACGGGCAGGGAGCGCGATCATCGACGAGGACAGCTAGAAGCGGAAGATCGCCGCGAATTGCACTCCTCGCGGTCCTCCTCCACCCAGGAACGGATTGCCGATACCGACATCGCCGGTAGCTCCGATCGCGTAGGAGCCCGCGCCGACCTCCCGATTATTGCTGTTGGCCGCAAAGCCCGACTGGCCGGCATCGGCGATGAAAGCCGGAAGGAAGGGATTCGCGAAATTAGGATGATTCAGGACGTTGAAGAATTCAGCACGGATCTGCATATTCACGCGTTCGCTGAGCGGTGTGTCTTTGTGGATGGAAAGATCCCATTGCTTGAAGGTGGGCCCTCGAAGTTCGTTACGCCGCTCATTGCCGAAGTGACGGGTTCCCGGGACGCAATCCTGTTCGGTGTCGGATAGACCGGGGCCAGTGGGACTTTGGGCAAGTGCTGTTAGCGTGCAAGGGATGGCGAAAGAGGCCAGGTTCAAGAAGTGAATTGGGTCACTCTGGCGGTAGGTGACAGGTCCGACTACATCAGGACGGTCGATGCCTTCTCCGGCGCCACTGAAATCGCCTTCGAAATTGTAGTTCAGCTGGAATGGCTGGCCGCTTTGAAGAGTAGCGGTACTATCGACTCCCCAGCCGTTCTTCAGGCGCTGCATACCGCCGCTCATATTCGGAATGTTATAACCGAGAATCCATGTGAAGCGCTGCGGAACATCGAAGTTCGACGGCGCATATTCGCGCTGCGGATTCGTGCTGTCGTAAGGTTGCGCGGCGTTCGGCTGGAAGTCTTCGCCATCGCTCGCCGTATCCATGGAGCGCGACCAGACGTAATTCGTAATCGAAGTTAAACCGTGCCAACCGGTCAGGCGCAGACTGGCTTGTAGGGAGTTGTAATTCGACTTAGCCGAGGACTGTTGCTGAAAAAGGTAAAACGTGCCGTAAGGGTTATTGCCGTAAGCCCGTGGCACCCCGTAGCCGTTGATGCAACCGGGACCGCCGGCCGGATAACAGGGATCACCATTGAATGTGTTGAAGTTGGCCTGGGCAAAAGCAACATCGTAAGCATCGATTGTGCTTCCGTTCGGCTGATTAAGATCGACGAAGCGCAACAAACGATCTCCCTGAGATCCCACATAACCCACCTGGAATACCAGTTTGCTGCCAAGTTGCTGCTGAATATTGAGGTTGTAGTTTTCCATATACGGAGTCTTTATGTTGCGGTCAAAAACAAAAGAGTCGCACTCGCCGCAGCCTGGCGTACCGAAAGTGGGCACTCCCGCTCCGATTACACCGCCGTTAGCAGACGAAGGAAGCACCTGGGCGGATCCAATCGGGTTATAGGCCGGACCTGGATCGAATGCCGGCGGGTAGGGCAGGTGACCGAGAACCATGTCCTGAGACATGGCGTCGTAGAAAAGGCCGAAGCCGCTGCGGACTACCGTGCGGCCGTGACCAAAGACGTCCCAAGCCACGCTCACGCGCGGGGAGAAGTTCCTGTAATCGGGATTGTACATCTGGCTTAAGCCGGGTTGTCCAACTTGAGTCAGCGTGAACGTTGCGGCGCTCAAATCGTAGTTCGTGACATTGCTTAAGAGATTATTCTTCTCGCCCACAACGCCGAAGTAATCCCAGCGTAGCCCGTAATTGAGGGTGAGGCTGGGAGCAAGATGGAAACTGTCTTGTATGTAGAGAGCATAACTGTTTTCAAACGTATGTCTCCGCGCATCGCCGGCATATTCGGAGCCGCCGTCGACATAACCGGCGAGAAAGTCTTGCAGCGGCGTAGAAGTAGTGCTCAGCCCGCCGCCTGTGAATTCCAACTTGCCTCGGAAACTCCGGGAGAATACCTGTTGGATCGCCGTACGGTGGAATTCAAATCCGAATTTAACGTCGTGCTTGTTCGCCTTCCACGAAAATCCGTCGATTAATTGGCTATTAGAATCAACCCGCGTGCGCGGAACGCCGCTGCTGGCTCCCAACTGCGAGAACCCACCAACCACGATTGCAGGGAGTCCGGAGTCGGCTGGACCAGAACCTTGACATTCCGCCACGGAACTGGAGGAGCACAATCCGATTGAACTGGGATGGAACCCTAGATCTTGAGGAAAGAAGCCTTCCGCGAAGCGGTTCCAGCCATAACGCAACTCATTTACCTTGTTCGCGCCGATCGTTTTCACGTAGGACAGAGAAACAAGCTGTACCCGCGTCGGCGTGTAAGTATTGAAACCGGCAAGTTGTCCCCCGCTCGCGGTCAAGGCCAAAGGAAAGGCTTGGCCGCTGTTGCCGTAATAGTAGCGGCCGCTAATCTGATTATCTGAATTAAAGCTGTGGTCAATTTTGGCGATTAAGCTATCCACGTTGTTGTATGACGGCGCGGTCGTTGAAACATTCGGTGTGATGCAACCGCTGTCGGAGGACACAACTCCGGGAATGTTTGGCGCAGGCCAGGGATTGCGCGCCAGCAAAGCTGCAATCACCGGATTGCTAGGCCCGCCGTCTGCGGCAATGTTTGCCGGATCAGGAACACAGCCAAGGCTGACTACTCCTACTCTCTCACGTTGCCCCTCGTAGTCCAAGTAGAAGAAGGTTCTGTCCTTGATGATCGGCCCACCCAGGGAACCACCAAACTGGTTATTATGAAAAGCCGCCTTCGGCTGGCTCGAAGGATTGAAGTAATTACGAGCGTCGGTGGCGTCGTTACGGAAATACTCGATTGCCGTACCGTGGATTTGGTTCGTGCCGCTCTTTGTAACCATATTAATGACGGCGCCACCACTGCGCCCGTACTCCGGCTCAAAATTCGATAGCACGCGAAGCTCGGCAACGGCATCGATGGGCAGAATTGTGGCTGGCGTACCGAAGACGCCCGCCTCGTTGATAGCCGGATCGTTGCGATAACCGTCGTTCATGTCAGTCCCATCAAGGAGAAAGTTATTGGAACGACCTCGGGCTCCGTTCATGGAGAAGACTCCATAGGAACCGGGCGAGTCAGATATCTGATCGGGAGATCCAGCGATGCCCGGAGTCAAGTAGATCAGCTTTTGATAATCACGACCGTTGACCGGGATATCCTTCATCTCCGACGCCGTGATCGTGCCACCGAGGGTATCGCTAGTAGTCTCTACCAGCGGCAATTCTTCCGCCGACACTTCTACTTTGCTCGACACCTGCCCGGGCCTCATCTTGGCATCGACGCGGCGCTCCGACGCGATGTCCACAGTTACCTCCTTCGCTTCGAAGGTCTGAAAGCCGGGCTGCGTTACAGTCACGGTATAAGTTCCGATCGGCAGTTCTGGGAGAGCATAGCTGCCATCCGCACTGGTCTCGGTGGTGCGCACCAATCCCGTGGCGACGTTCTTTACCGTCACACTCGCGCCGGCGACGACTGCGCCCGAGGCATCGGTTGCTGTGCCGAGAATCGTGCCGCGGAAAGTCTGCGCCGACAGGGAAACTGGCGCCAGCAGCACAAACATCAAGATGATGCGCGCTCTCATAAAATCTCCTTGAAGCTGATTATTCCGGGAGTGATTTCCGATGCCGCAGGCCAAGTTGATCGGCCCTCATCGGGAGGCAAGCAATTCCTTGCAGGCGAATGAGATGCAGCACCCCGACCGCACACAGCACATTATCGAAAGGCTATCGCAACAGTCAACCGTCGAGTTGCGATGCAAAGGATAGATTTTACGAATGACGCCGCGGCACGGAAATGTATTTCGAGGTCAAGGAAGACGGTCCCTAAGAGAACCAGGATGGCAAAACCAGCAAATTACTGGCGAACTTAGAAGCTGATAGTCACGCCGCCGCGCACGGAGCGCGCAGACTGCACAAAATACACAGTCTGGCCATCCTGCGCCATTACCGGCACATACCCCTGAGCCAGGAGATTGCGGAGATCAATCAATGCCTCCATGTGGCCGGGGAGGAAGCCCATCGTGGGAATGGGCTGCCGGATAAACAAATTGAGGAACGGATCGCTCTGCCCAGGCGAGGCGTTGAACATATCCACCGGAGTCAACGCCTGTCCATTGATCCAACCGTAGGATGCGATCCAGCGCGTGTGTGTGCAATTCACCCTGCCGCTGAGCTTGGCGGCCACGGCTTCGCGCCGCTGGGTTGCAATCCACTGGTTGGCATTCTGAATTGCGACATCCGGTTTGGAAAGGTCGAGAACGCCGCCGTAGGCAAAATCCAAAGTCGCCGTGAGATCGGAGTCAAGCTTGCGCTCGAGGACCAAGCGAAGGCCGCGCGCATCCAGGGTGTCACCGGTATAGGTAAACGTTCCGGAATACACATCTGGTAAGAGGTCTCCTCCAGCAGCCGTGACCTCACCAGTACCAAGCAATGCTGTGTTATCGACGTGGTCCGTGAATACGGCAACCTGCATCTTGTTCTTGCCCCATCGCCGCGAGACATTCAGTTCCTGATGGTGGGCGCTCTCAAGTTTGGTGGCAAAGTTGGCCAAGCTGATGCGCGGGTTGGCTTCGGTAAAGCTTGCTTCCGACTCAGGGTCGGCTGACTTGTCCTGCAGCGTGGGCAACGAAGTCGCATAGTTGTATCCCACGATCGTGTCCGGAGAAACGTGAACATTCACTGAGCCGTAAGGCCGGAACGCAGTTAATCGCCCCAGGAATTGGATGGTCTGCAACTCGCTGCCGACTTGCAACTCGAGGACATCGCCAACCGCGAAATCCTCTCTTCCGGCAAGAGCCACCGACTGAAGCGAAGCGTTGTGCAGATTTGGATCCGAAGGTGCGAAACGGCGGGTCGCAATCGCCATCGACGGGCCTGAACCATCGGGCAGCCGATGTGAATACATGGCGCGTAAAGCGGTAACGGGAATACCGTCACCGTAACCGACATTTCCCTTTAATCCGATCCGGTCGACCGAGAAAACGTTCCGTTCTAAAGAAAACCCGGTCGTCATGTCGGAGCCACTGCCGTAGCCGCTGGCCGCCGAACCGGCAAGGAACGACAAGCTGCCCTGAACGTTGTTCTCCTGTTTTTCTTCGCCCTGCGCGGGATCGTCGAACACTCGCAAAACGGGGCGATTTGCCACCGAACGCAGCGTCCATTTCCAATCGTCATCGTCGGAGCCGCCGCGCAACGGTCCCACCCGCATGGCATTCAACAGAGTATTCAGGGTGATATTGAGGTGGGTGCTGGCGCCGGGGTGCAAACCCACCTTGTCACGCCACGCAGGCAGAAACGAAGCCGCCGAAACTTTAACGGTGTATAACCCTGGCAGCAGGTCGGAGGCCGAGTAGAATCCGGCCCCGTCAGTGAACACGGTCAGGGCACGGGCCGCGGTTCCTACGATTTCGACGACGGCGCCCATCTGCGGTACGCCGGAAGCATCGCGCACATATCCGGAGATCGCCCCCGGCCGGTCCGCAGACCATGCAGGAAGCGACAGCGCAACGATCACCGCCCAATTTCCGAGCTGGCGAAACTTCATCCCACCCCCGGGAAATCAAGCATTCCGTTACTCAACGGCAAACGTCGCTGAGGGATCCACGGTTTGCTTGGAGATGTTGTCGTTCACTTTGATTTCGATACGATACACGCCCGGCTGCAAATTTGCCGATGCAATCGATTTTTGCAGCGTTACCTGCTCGCCGACATTACCCATCTGTTCGGTCGATTCCGTTTTCTGCACCACCGGTTTGTTGGTCGCAACGTTGACGATGTCAAACTCGAACGTGGCCGAAGGTTTGTGCGTCTTCTCGTCCACGCCCAAATTGTAGACTTGCATCCAGAAGTTTACCTTCTGGTCGCGATCGCGTTTGAAGAGCGCAGGTTTGCCGTCGGCGGGAGCCACGCGCGGACGAACCTTGGTCACACCGATCACGAAGTTTCCTGTGCTCACATCCTTGGTAGGCACGGCCTCCATTTGATCGGCCACAATCAGCGAGGAGGTCGACAGTTTGTCGTCGGAATACTCCGGTACCACAATGCCACGGCTCCACAGACCCTTGCGGTCGCCATTCACATCCTTGACTGCAACCTCAATCTTATAACGTCCGGGACGCAGCGGAAGTGCCTTCCAATAGACCGAAGAATTTTCCGCCGTGCGCGGCAACAATTCGGCCGGAACATCCACCTGGGCCGTATCTTCGAACGTCTGCACCACGCGCCCGGTCAGAGTACTGACTCGGCCGAAAATATTGATTGTGCCGCGCTGCACTCCGTCTTTGTTGGCGAAAGTAATATCGCGATACTTTACCTGGATGGTAATGGGTACCAACACGGTATCGCCCGTAACCTTCACAAAATCAGAACGCACGTCGAACGGCATCAGGTTCGTGATCAGCTTGGTGTTGACGATTTCTTCCAGATCCTTAAATTTGATGGGTGGGGGAGCCTGCAACTTAGCGTACTGCTCCAACCGGTCGAACTCTTTGGTCTGCAGGCTCGAACTCATCGGCCCCGCACCCAGCTGTTCCAGGCCTCCGCTACTAAAGCGGTCTGCCTTACTCGACATACCCATCTGCTCATAGAGCGTCAAACCTGCGTTCGGCGTGTATTTCAAAGCATCTTTTTCCGAGCGGTCCAGCGTCATGTGATAGTCGCCGCACATGCAGGAATCGACGAATTCTATGATTACTTCCTGCCCGATGCCTTCCAGATAACGGTAGCGCCAGTCTTCAAAAGGAAAAGTGGAAGTCTCGCCTCCACCCTCTTCCATGGGCCGCTCGTACGATCCACCCGAGGGATGGGAGTCTACTTCATCGGCCGGACCATACATGATGTAGATTCGACCGCGATCCGTCTTCCAGCCGGGAATGCCTGCGGCAAAATGCTCATTGGCATAGGCAATGCGCCGGTAGTGCTCTTCTTTGTATTCGTTTTCTTCAGTGTCAGGAGTGGGGTCGCGGCGCTGCCAGAAGGCCTCGATAAAGTTGTCGCGCTCTTCGTCATTGGAAAGCTGTTTAAAAGCGGCTCGTTCCTGATCGGTGATAATCCAGACGACGTCCTCGTTCAACCACTTCTTGTAAGTCTTGCTGAGTTCGACGTTCAGCGCTCTTTTCTGCGCTTTTTTCTGCTTATCATTCGGCTTGCGCTTGAGTGGATCCGTCTGGTCGCTGGGTTCGGTCTGAGGATCGGAAGCGCTCGCGCCGGAAGCCGCAGAATTAGAGGCCGCGGGGCTTGACGACCCCGGCTTATCGCTTTGCGCGAGTACCGGTATAGCTAAACAAGAAGCAACAGCTACTACAAGAACAGACGAAAAATAACGTGAACCAACCCCAACCATGAGAGGGACTCCTGCTGTGGCACAACTTTGTCGCCCTATTCTAGGCTCCCTGTTAAACGAAAGCAAGGTTAAGTCACATTAAAAGAAGGGCCTGTAGACCCCAGACCACGTTTCATTGGAAGCAACCCAACTGGCGTCGAGTTGCCCGATCGGCCAACAAATCTGGGAGAACCCCTTCAAGTGCTACCAGAGGTAATCTCTACCATCAAGAAACGACCGGAATAACGCCGCCTCAGCAGCGTCAGCGCGAAATCCAATGACAACCACGCTATAATTGTTGGTTCCGGGTCCGATATCCTCAGCCTTTGGGTTCCAGGCAGGTCGCAAAAGCATGCTTTCTCGACGGAACTTTCCTGTCAACAGGATCGTATTAGAGGACGTGTCCGTTAGACCGTGGGAACCGGGCTAGTTAGGATCGAAGTGGAGGGCGAGACAACTAATGCCCGGACGACGACGGAGACCATGAAAACCTGGAAGAAGATCGCGATCGGTGCCGGCGTCGTGGTGTTGCTGGCTGTCATCCTCGGGATCACAGTATATCAGAGCGGTAAGAACGTGGTCACTGTGCAGACCGGCAAAGTCCAGCGGCAGGATTTGTCTTCCGTGGTGAGCGCTTCAGGAGAAATCAGGCCTAAAACATACGTCAACATCGGAGCCAACGCCTTCGGCAAGATTACGCATCTGCTGGTCAAAGAAGGCGACCACGTGAGAAAGGGTCAATTGCTCGCGCAACTGGAGAACGTGCAGTCGTCGGCGGATGTGAGCGCTAACCAGGCTTCCCTGCAAGCCGCCGAGACCGATGCGCTTGCCGCCGATGCGGCGCTGAAGACCTCTCAAGCTGATCTAGTGCGCGCGCAGGCCGACTACGATCGGAACAAACTGGATTGGGATCGCGCGCAGAGTCTGTTCAAGGATGGGCTGATCTCAAAGTCAGATTTCGATAGCCGCAAGAATGCCTGGGCAACCGCGGATGCCGGCTTGATTCAAGCTCAAGCCCGTGTATCCCAGGGCAGAGCGCAAAAAGATTCGGCGGATAAACACATTACTCAGAACCGGGCTACGCTCACTCGCTACGCCGACGTGTTGCAAAAGGCCACCTATACGGCTCCCTACGACGGCGTGATTACCAACCTCCCGGTCCGCGAAGGCGAAACGGTGGTAATGGGTATTCAGAATTCACCGGGCAGCACGCTGATGACACTCGCCGACATGTCGGTAATTACCGCCGAAGTGAAAGTCGATGAGACTGACATCGTCAATGTGCGCTTGGGCCAACCCGCAGAAGTGGCCATTGATGCTATCCCGAGGAAGGTTTTCCACGGCACGGTTTCTGAGATTGGAGACAACGCCATCGTGCGCTCCACAGGCGTGGCTACTTCACAACAGACCACGGCGAGCGAGGAAGCAAAGGATTTCAAAGTGGTGGTCACAGTAAACGATCCGCCGCAGGACTTGCGTCCGGGACTTTCCACGACCGCAAAGATAACGACCGCTGCCCGCAGCAGCGTGCTCTCGATTCCGATTCAATCGCTCTCGGTTCGGACCCAAGCCCAGCTGGAGCAAGAGAAATCATCACTCGGGTCGGTGCAGGCGGCTGCGCCCGCGCCCAAAGACACATCGAAGAATAAAAATCAGCAGGATGTGCAGGGCGTCTTTGTCATTCGCGAAAAAAAAGCAATGTTCGTTCCCGTAACGACCGGCATCACCGGCACCAGCGACATCGAAGTATTACAGGGGTTAAAGGAAGGCGATGAAGTAATCACCGGCAGCTACAAGGTTTTGCGAACGCTGCGTTCTGGCAGTAGCGTCAAGATTGATAACTCGGTTCCCAAGAAGGAAGACGAATCATCGTGACGTTCGCCAGGTTGATCCGTCCAACGGAGCAGCCGGTGAGACAGAACAATTTTCGACCGGCAGTTTTGTACAGAGATTTCCTTTGGCCAGGAGCTAACGGAGAGCCCAGGGAATTGACTTCAAGTACGGAGAGCTAAGTGGCACCGGAGCAGGAGAAGAATATGGCGACCGCAGAAGTAATCAGCATGCCGCAGACCAGCGCCTTATCCGCACCGCAATCTTGCATGATCGCCGCCGTTGATCTTTGGAAGACCTACGACATGGGCTCGGAGCAGCAGGTGCATGCGCTGCGCGGGGTGAACCTGCGCATCGAGCGCGGCGAATACGTCGCCATCATGGGGCCTTCCGGATCCGGCAAATCAACGCTGATGAATTTGATCGGCTGCCTCGACACGCCCACCAAAGGTGAATACTGGCTCAACAGCCAGTTAGTGAGCGAACTCGATGACGATGAACTGGCGCGCATCCGCAACAAAGAAATCGGGTTTGTATTTCAAACATTCAACCTGTTGGCGCGCGCCACAGCCCTGCATAATGTTGAATTGCCATTGATCTATGCCGGAGTACCCACTGACGAAAGAATCGAACGCGCTAAAGGCGCTCTAACGGCAGTGGGCATGGGGTCTCGCGTGACCCACAAGCCGAATGAACTTTCCGGCGGTCAACGGCAGCGCGTCGCGGTTGCGCGTGCCCTGGTGAACAAACCTTCCATTCTTCTTGCGGACGAACCCACCGGCAATCTTGATTCGCAAACCGGCAACGAAATTATGGCGCTATTTGACCGGCTGCACGGGGAAGGCAATACCATTGTCCTGGTCACTCACGAGCACGACATTGCCGAATATGCTCACCGCGTAATCCACATTAAGGATGGCGTCGTCGAGCGCGACGAGCGAAAGAAATGATTTGAGCTAATTTATAAGGTCCGGCTGGCTTCGGTTCGCATATAGGTTATCGAGTGAATTTCTTCCAAAAGCCCAGGTCCCGGGTAACTAACCCCAGTTGGACGCGGTTTGTGTTTCTGCTGCAAGGGCGATCTGCTGAACGCTTTTTGCCAACGCCACTGCCACTTGATCTCGTCCCCCGCGCTTGGCCTCGTATAACGCACCGTCGGCAGACGCCATCAACTCTTTGGGAGACATTCCGTGGGCGGGGAACGCCGCCACTCCAACCGAAAGTGTGACCATGCCGAGAGACTTTCCCTGATGCATGATGGACAGTTCCCGCATTTTTGAGCGCAGTTTTTCGCCGCGAGCCCTCGACCCTTCGACGTCAGCGGTGGGCAATATCACGACAAATTCCTCCCCGCCATAGCGGCATACGAAATCCTCGGCTCGCACGTTCTTGAGCAGAAATGCGGCGGTTTCGCGCAACACAGCGTCGCCTGCATCGTGGCCATAGGTGTCGTTGAAACGCTTGAAATGGTCCAAGTCGAGCATCAGAATTCCCATCGACTGCCCGGCGCGTCCGGCGCGCCGGATTTCGCGATCGAGCACCTCTTCCAGATAGCGCCGATTATATAGACCAGTCAAGGAATCCCGAACCGATTGCATGCGCAAAGCCTCGCGAAGCCTGATGTTTGCAATCGACAATCCTACTTGTCCGGCAAATGTAGTTTTGAATGAAAGTTCGGCGGAGTTCAGTTGCGGAACCTCATCGGTCGCCTGAAGATGCAGAATGCCGAGAGTCTCCCCTTGTGCCAGAATCGGGATGCACAAGTAAGAGTGCTTCACGCCTGCTGCGTGCGCACAAGGCGCGGTCGAATCGCCAGCCACTACCAGATGCGGATGACCCGTCCGCAAGGCCCAACATTCCGTCGGCTCAAATTCCCTCATGGGAAGCTGGCATTCGCTCCACGAGCCAAGCACTTCGGCATGACTGCGCGAAGAATCCAGCAACGCTATCGCTCCGCGCGCAGTGGGAAATATCTTGGGTGCGTAACCCAGCGCCGCTGCGAATACTTCGTCACGGCTGATGCAGCTCTGCAATAATTCGCCCATCTTCGCCAGCATGGTCGCTCGCTCTGAGCGTTTCTCCAATTCACTCATCATTCTCTCGTTCTGCTGGTCGAGTTCGTTGCGGGCGAAGTCCTTCTCCAGCATCTCTTCCTGCAAGCGCGTATTGGCGTCGGCCAACTGGGCTGTGCGTTCGAGAATTTGCTCTTCGAGGATCTGCTGGTTCTGTTTCTGACTCTCAATGTCCGTACAAGTGCCGAACCACTTGATAATCTCCCCGTCAGAATTGCGGATGGGATTGGCCCTTACCAGGAACCAGCGGAAGCTTCCTTGGCTGTCTCGCATCCGATACTCCGCCTCGTACGGATTTCCCGCAAGCACAGCGCTTTCCCACTTTTCTATGCAGATTGCCAGGTCATCGGCATGAATCGCCAAGACCCATCCCCTCCCTAAGCTTTGCTCCGCCGCTAGGCCACTGTATTCCAACCATTTCCGGTTGGTGAAGTCGATCGCGCCATCTGGATCAGCGGTCCAGACGATCTCCGGGATTCCCTCCATGGTTTGAAAATACAACTCCCGCTGCAACCGTGTATTTGTCTCGGCCAGTTGCAGGGTTCGTTCCTTGATCTGACCTTCAAGATTCTGCTGGTTTTGCTTCTGGCTCTCGATGTCGGTACAGGTGCCGAACCATTTGACAATCTCTCCGGAGGGGTTCCGAATGGGATTGGCCCGGCCCAGGAACCAACGAAAGCTTCCGTCCTTCCCACGCAAGCGATACTCAATCTCGTAAGGTTCACCCACGCGCAATGCATTCTGCCAGAGGGAGACACAACTACCGAGGTCGTCTGGATGGACTGTTTCCTTCCAGCCCATGCCACGCATCTCCTCGAGTGTCGACCCGGTAAAGTCGAAGCACCTTTGGTTGAAGTAGTCGTCCTGACCGTTGGGGGTCGCCGTCCATATAATCTCGGGCACAGCCTCTGCGATCGTATGGAAATACAATTCGCGTTCTCGCGCCGTGTTGAGATCAAATCTTTGTGAATCGATGAAGCGGTCAAGGGAGGAGAGAGCGATCGCTGCCGCAAGCAGAAAAAGAGTGCTGGTGCTGATGGCCAACATGCCGATCGTGGAAATGCCGACGGAGTAAGCAAAATCAGACGCAATACTGGAAGGCCGGAAACTTGCCGCCCACATTCCCGTGTAATGCATGAGCGGGATGGCGCTGCCCATGACTAGCGTGTTGACGATTTTTCGCCGGGTTACGTGTTTCTCATCGCGCACTCCGAAGGCCGACCGCAGGGCTACAAGCGAGACTACGATCGCCAGAACGATGGAGAGCGCCACGATCCGCGGATCGTAGACGATGACGGCCGAACAGCGCATGGCCGCCATGCCAATGTAATGCATCGCCGCGATGCCGCTGCCCATCACGACGCTGCCTGCGATCTCCTGCCATGCGCTGATCTTGGCCCGGCTGACTACGAAGAGTGCGACTGCCGAGGCCGCGATTGCGGCCAAAAGCGACAGAGTCACGGTGGGCAGATGGTAAGAAACCGTTATCGGCATGTTTAAGGCGAGCATGCCGACGTAGTGCATCGCCCAAATTCCCAAACCCATGACGATGGCGCCGCAACACAGCCAGAGTGCCCGTACGCGGCCACGTGCCGAAGCTACGCGTCCCGCCAGTTCCAAAGCTGCATACGAGGCGAACATTGCCAGTACCACGGAGAGATCCACCAATCCGTAGTCGTAGCTGGTCTTCATTGCTGTTACCGAATTCATCTTTCGCTCACCGACTATCGCGAATACAACTGAAGTAAGGGACCGCGAACTCGGCAAATACAAAACAGCTATCTCCCCCGAGTTATTCATCATCAAGGTCCTATGCGATATATCGGCGGGGTTCGCGGATTTCGTGTTAGAGAATGCTAAGCTTCCGCCATATGGGCGGCTGCCCATCGCGACCCGAAACGGGGAGCCGCCCGCGAGAGGTCCTAGCGACAGTCGAAATTAGAAAGTAGAGGTTCAGTGACCGCTTGGCGCCGGAGTTAGCGCATGGAAGCAGTATCGGCCGGATGCGAGGGTCCAGCCAGGAAGAAGTTGTGGTCGTAAAGATTCCTGTACATGTGTCCGGCGATTTCCGCAGCCTTCGGTCCAAAGGTTGGACGTCCGCCTTCCAGGAAAACCACCACTACGATGCGTCCACTGCTGGTATTGGCGTAAGAGGCAAACCAGCCGAAGCGCGTGCCGGCGTGAGAGCAGGTTCCAGTCTTGCCTAGGATTTCTTCCTCATTAAAGTTGAGACCCAAACGGCGGGCCGTACCATACTGTACCGCTCCGGCCATGCCAACCGAAATTTCCGGGATCAGAGGAGCGATATCCAGTTGCCGCTTGATGCGGGGCTGGAAATTGGTGATCTCTTCCGCGGTAGTGGGATGCTGCAAGTAGTAAAGCGTGCCTCCGTTCGCGATAGCGGAAACCATGGCGCCCAATTGCAACGGCGTCATGGAAACACCTTCGCCGAAGGAACACATCTTGCCGACTCCGCCCAACTTTTCCGGAATCACTTCCTCGGGATAGGTTCCGAGTTGCTCGCCGGGAATATCGTATCCGGCCATTTCCCCCAAACCATACTGATGGGCATAGTAGGCGACTTTTTCAAAACCTAACTTGCGGCCCAACGCTTCGAAATAGGCGTTATTAGAGTGCGCCAAAGCTTCGGTGAGGTTCATTCGGTAGTGGCCGCCGAGCGAAACTTCAGTCTCTTTCGAGATCAACCCTTCGCTCAGGGCAGCGAGCGCGACGGAAAGTTTAATGGTGGAGCAAGGTTGCGCGCCGCTGGAGAGCGCCAGTTTCTGATTGACCATGGCCAGCACGCGTCCGCTGGTGGGCTCGACCGCGACCACGGTGCCGTTCATATTTCCCAGGGCATCGATCGCCGCCTGCCGCACGACCGGATCTTCACCGTCTGTAATATCGCCGCCGGTAAGTCCTTCGGCGTAGGAACTCATGAAAAAGCGCTCGTGATAAGTGTGTCTTCGGAGGCTGGCGGAGGTTCCGGTCAGAGTTGCACTGTGATTCGCTGTTCGTCGGCTAGCGATGTGTCCGGTGGTGCTTCTACCGCTCGCCAGATGCCGCATGCGGCGCTTCGTCCGCTGGGTTTCGCTGAGTTTCCGGGACGACTTCGGCTTGCTGCCGTTCAAGGTCCGCGGGTTCACGTGTGCGGCCCAAATTGCCGGAGCCAGAAACAGTCCACCCAATAACACCATCAGACGAATCCAACGCGCATTCGAGCTAAGCATTTCTGGCCCTTCCCTCTAATCCCCGGCTTTCCTGTTGATACCGTGCACGAGACTTGCCAGTCTGCCGGTCTTGACCAGTAAGTCCCCCGAACTACTAGATAGTACGAGCGTTAACCTGTGTCCGGCAATAACAAAGTTTTTTTCTCAGTAAAACGTAATTTCGATATAACCCGCTTTGGAACAGGTACTTAAACGGGAAGTTACTTCGGTACCGCTGCCTCGGTAACAGTGACCTAGTTACTCAAAAGGTACTCAATTTATAGGCAAAGCTTTTCCCATTTTTCCCACTCGACTTCCACCCGTTCTTCTTCATTACAAGC
>DASRWO010000314.1:0-2634 GCA_035654555.1 Candidatus Deferrimicrobiaceae bacterium
CTCGCCCAAAACACTTTCGGATTCACCGACGAGCACCTGCGCGAGCTGGCCCGCAACTCTTTCGAAGCATCATTCCTACCCGCGGAAAAAAAGCTGGAATTCCTAAACCTTTTCGACGCCGCCGCAGCCCGATAATTGATTGCATGCCCCTCCACATCGGCATCGTCGCCTGCAGCACCGAAGGAGCCGCTCTCTGCTACCGCACCATCTCGCTCGAAGGCGCAAAGATGCTCGGCCCTCACGATCATCCCGAAGTTTCGCTGCATTCGCACTCGCTCGCGAAATACATGCAGTGCGTCCGCGCTAATGATTGGCCCGGCGTCGCCGAACTGATGCTCTCCTCCGCCGAAAAGCTCTCCCGTGCCGGCGCCGACTTTCTCATCTGCCCCGATAACACCATCCATCAGGCCTTCGACCTAGTCGAGCACCGCTCCCCGCGTCCCTGGCTGCACATCGCCAGAGAGGTTGCGAAAGAAGCGCAGCAGCGTCAATTCAAGCGCCTCGCCGTCCTCGGCACGCGCTATCTGATGGAAGGCCCCGTCTACCGTGATGCCCTAAAAGCTGCCGCCATCGAACACCGCACCCCAGGCGCCGAGCAGCGCGAACACCTCAACCAGATCATCATGGACGAACTCGTCAACGCTCAATTCCTGCCCCGCTCCCTCGCCTACTATGTGGAAGTAATCCGCGCACTGAAAGACGAGGGTTGCGACGCGGTCGTGCTGGGCTGTACCGAAATCCCACTGCTGGTTGCACCGGAATCTTCGCCGCTACCCACGCTCGACTCCACGCGGCTTCTCGCCAAAGCGGCGGTGCGCAAAGCAGTAGAAGGCTGAACACTTACGCAGGGACAGCGATCCGCGCACCTGATGCATTAAGCTCACTAGATCATGCTGAAATTCCGCCGGCTTCCCGGTCTCTATGCGATCGTGCGCATGGCCTCGACCACGCCCGCACCCGACTGGGCCACAAAGGCCGAGTTCACTTCAATCACCCGCACCGCCGAAGAACTTTCCATCGTCTGCCCGGTGACGAATCTTCCCGCGGACGTTCATTCTCCCCACCGCTGGATCTGCCTCAAGCTCGAAGGCCCGTTCCCGTTCTCCCAAACCGGAGTCCTGCTCTCCTTCATCGCGCCGCTCTCCAATAACAGCGTGCCCATCTTCGCGATCTCGACTTACGACACTGATTATGTACTCGTGCCAGAAGAATTTGCCGGACCAGCACTGCAAGAGCTAAGTAAAGCCGGTCACGAACTCCTGGATCGCCAAGGCGAATGATCGCTTGAGCTGCCGCCCTAAATTACAGGTATGACGTACCAATCCAAACTCCTACGCGCGCCATTTACCCCGCCGATTGCTCCGCACGCTGCCACCAAGCCTGACACTAACCGAGCATCCATGATGTAATAAGAGTATTCAATCCATGTCATCAACCCTCACAACCTTTCGCCGCCGCGCCAAAGCCCTCCACCGCAACCTGCGCGGAGCGGCCATGGCCGCGCGCGCACTCGCCTCCACCGATCATCCACTGCTCGCTCACATCATCCCCGTCCGTCGCTGCAACCTGGCCTGCACCTACTGCAACGAGTTCGACGATTTCTCGAAGCCCGTCGACACCGAAGAAATGTTCCGCCGCATCGATAAGCTGGCCGCGTTGGGCACAGCCGTGGTCACAATTTCCGGCGGCGAACCGCTGCTGCATCCCGAACTCGATGAAGTGATCCGCCGCATTCGTGCGAACGGTATGATCGCCGGCCTTATCACCAACGGATATTTTCTTGTTCCCGAGCGCATCAAGCGCCTGAACCGCGCCGGCCTAGAGTGGCTGCAGATTTCCATCGACAACGTGAATCCCGACGACGTTTCGAAGAAGAGCCTGAAGGTTCTCGACAAGAAACTGCAAAACCTGGCCGAGCACGCCGACTTTCACGTGAACATCAATTCGGTTGTCGGCGGTGGAATTTCGAATCCCCAGGACGCGCTCACCATCGGTAAGCGCGCAATTGAACTCGGATTCACTTCAACCATCGGCATCATTCACGACGGCAGCGGCCAACTGCAGCCGCTGGGCGAAGAAGAACGCCGCATCTACGAGGAAATGAAATCCTGGGAGAAGAGCAGCTTCACCCGCGTCAACGCCTTCCAGGACAACATCGCCCAAGGCCTGCCCAACGATTGGCGCTGCCGCGCGGGCGCGCGCTATCTCTACATCTGCGAAGAGGGATTAGTCCACTACTGCTCGCAACAACGCGGCTATCCCGGCGTGCCTCTTGCCACCTACACCCGCGATGACATACGCCGGGAATACCTCACTGAAAAAGGCTGCGCGCCGCATTGCACAGTTTCGTGCGTGCACCAGGTTTCCATCTTCGATGCCTGGCGCGCGCCGCAGCATCCCGTACCGCCTCTTGCCACAACGTCAGCCGGCGAGCTCATACAGATAAAGTAATTGGATTTGAAAGGGCGCGCCTTTAGCAGCGCCCTCTCAACAAACGTCACTTTGGGTTCAGCCCGTGACGGATTACTTTTTCGGCTGCGCCGAGGGCGGCAGAATTCCATTCAAACGCAAATACTGTGCCGCCGCCGCGTAATGATCGGCCCATCCTCCGTACAGGATCAGGTCAGCCATGGC
>DASRWO010000315.1:0-14344 GCA_035654555.1 Candidatus Deferrimicrobiaceae bacterium
TTCGCCTGCTTGTAGCCAATCTTGGTCGGAATCTGCAGCCGCAGCGGCGCCCCGTGCTCCCGTGTCAGCGGCTGCTCGTACATTTCATAACAGAGCAAAGTCTGCGGATGCAGTGCCGTCGGCATATCCAGCGACTCGTAATAATCGTCTGCGCAATTCACCGTGATGAACTTCGCTGTCGGGTCCGCGCCCACCATCTGCAAAAAATCCGACAGCCGCGCCCCGCCGAATCTGCCAATCACATCCCAGCCTTCCACGCACACGTGGCGCGTATTCTGCCGTACCCGTGGCAGAGCCTGAAATTGCGACAATTTGTATTGACCCGGTTTTTGCACTGCACCGCTCACCGTCAGAGTCCAATTCTCGAGATCTACCCCGGGATCGTCCACGTCATACCCGTTGATCGGAAATTTCGGAGGCGGGGTCAACTCGGAATTGTCGAAGGTCGTCGCCAGATGGCTGGGCCGGAAAAGCCGTGCCGAGGCCCAGTCGCTGAAGCCCAGCCCCTTCTTCAGCAGCCCGCCCTGCAACTTCGGAATGGCAAACGCTCCCAAAACCAGCACCGGCGTCAGCTTCAACAATTCCCGCCGGCTGACCTGCCGGAATTTTCTTTCGTCCATTCTGCCCTCGTTCTTTTTGCCATCACTTTTGTTCATGAAGTAATCCTGCCATCGAGGAGTCCGCAGTCATGGGATTCACGAGATTCGCGGAAAGTTTCGCACTTCGCCCAGTTCGACAATCATAACCCGCCGCTATCCCACCCCGGCGCACCTTTTACTAGCCTTTGGAACGTTTTCGAGGCATACTATCGGGTGCGCCAGCCGTACCTATAAGGGCGGGAATCCTGATGTCTGAGCTGAGAAGCGTTCTGCCAAAATCCGAAGATACTTTAGTGGCGCAACCACGCCATACTCCGGCCCGTGCAAGCGAGGACCTCCGCCAGCGCAGGTTAATGGTGGGTTCGCTCTGCCTCCTCTTGCTGGCGCTGAGCATCGTTCTCTGGCGTGACCGCGATTTCTGGTTCCCGGATTCTCCCGAAGAGGCGGATACCGATCAGCCCGTGGAAAATTCCCCCGCCGCCAAAACGGTTCCGGCTCGGGAAGCCGCGCCGGTCGTCAAACTGGAGCAGCCCGCAAAATCAAAACGCAAAGCGGTCCACGCCCCCGAAAAAAAAGAAACGGCGAACCCGGCCGCGGCTCCCGCCACGCCCCCTCCTTCCCCGGTGATAGCGCGCACCGTGCTGCCTCCGCTGGAAGTCGAAGTGGTTGCTGGCGATAACCATCGCATGATCCGCCCGGGCAGCAGCAGTTCGGTGCGCGTAGACTTGCAGCCGGGCTCGCCTCCGCAGCCCGCTCCCGAAGCATCCGCCACACGCGACACTGAAATCGCCGCCAACCTCACCAGCAATGCCGCCGAGCGCGTGCAGATGTCCTCCGATACGTCGGCTATCGTCAGCCGTTCCGTGAGGCCGAACTATCCGCTGCTGGCGCGCCAGATGAAAGTGCAAGGCTCGGTGATTCTTCAAGCCCTGATTGGCAAGGATGGCATTATCCAGAATCTGCGCGTAGTGAGCGGCCCCCATATCCTGGCCTCCGCTGCCCAGGACGCCGTCCGCCAATGGCACTTCAAACCTCACCTCGAGGGTGCCGAAGCAGTTGAGACTGAAGCCAAGATCACCGTCAATTTCACAATTTCGACGAACTGATGCCTCGCGATAGCTTCAAATCCTAGAGCAAATCAGGTTGTCGAATCGCACTCAGATTGCAGGCTCCGTTAACGCGGCTTTGCCTCCGTGCCCGGTGACAACTCCGTGAATGGCTCGGGCACTGCCGCTTGCCCCGTACGCCCATCCCCGAATCTTCTATCGCGGAGTCCCGCCGATAACTCAATCTGCCGCCTTGCGCTCATGAACTTCAACTTCGTTAGGGGGATACGATGTGGTAAGCCCTCCCCATGTAAAAAAAGTTTGACACGCCTACTGCGCTTGAGATACACCGTCATCCATCGTGCTATCGACTTTCAAAACCGTGCGGCAGATTTCACTAGATGAAAGCGCTTAAAGAGCGCCGTTGAAAAATCGGGCGAGGGCCTCTTCAGTGGGAGATCAGCTATGAGCAACCGTCGTTGTGTTGTCTGCGCAGTTCTTGGGTTCGTGCTGCTTGCGCTGACGTTTGCGTCAGCCAGTATCACCGGCAGCATCTCCGGCGTTGTCACCGATAAATCTGGCGCTGTTATTTCCGGAGCATCGGTGACGGCAACCGATACTACGACCGGGATCAAGACCACTCAAAAGACCGATTCCAAAGGTTTTTTCAATCTGCCGACGCTGGCGGTCGGTACCTATGACCTGGAAATCAAGCAGCTTGGTTTCAAGACCTATCGGCAAACGGGGTTCGTGATCAATACCAACTCAGCTCTTCGGGCGGACGCAAGTCTGGAGGTCGGTTCGATCAACGAGAAGATCGTGGTGAGCACGGACGCAGCTCAAGTCGAGACGCAGAGCTCACAAATGGGAGAAGTCATCGAGGGCTCCAAGATCACCTCTGTCCCCTTGAACGGCCGCTCGTTTATTGATCTCTTGGCCTTGCAGCCCGGCGTTTCGCCTTATCAAGGCGATGACGCAAATATCGGAACTGGGGGAGTGGGCATGGATGAAGGGTCGGTGTCCGGCAATCAAAACAACGGAACGCAGTCTGTAAATGGTGGCCGGCTGGGTTCGAACGGGTTCATGGTGAATGGAGCGGACGCGCAAGAAGGGGTGCACAACGGAGCGGCCATTATTCCGAATCTTGACTCCATCTCCGAATTTCGCATCATCACCAATAATTTCAACGCCGAATATGGAAACTTCAGCGGCGGGCAAATCAATGTCGTCACCAAATCCGGAACCAATCAATTTCACGGAGCCCTGTTCGACTTTCTTCGCAATACCGACTTCGATGCCGCCAACTTCTTCGCTGGAGGAGCACGGGGAGACTTCAAACAGAATCAGTTTGGGGGAACCATTGGCGGCCCGATAAAAAAGGACAAGGTTTTCTTTTTTGGCGACTATCAGGGAAACAGACAAATTCTCGGTCAGACCCAGTCTTTTGCCGTCCCCACCACGCAAGACCGCCTGGGTAATTTGACGGACGAAGCTGGGGCGCTCAGCGGTTCGGTGAACGGAACTGCTTGGGCCCAGATACTTGCACAGGAACTGGGCTATCCCGTACAGAACGGAGAAGCCTACTATTCTCCGGGCTGCACCAGCAACAATCAAAATACCGGTTGCGTATTCCCGAACGCGGTTATTCCGACGTCTGCGTGGTCGCCCGTAGCTAAGGACACTCTGCAATACATCCCCGCACCCAATGCAAATCTACCGTCGGGTGCAAATTATGAAGCTTCTTCCTTTAACCAGCACTTAAGGGATGACAAATTTGGAATTCGCCTGGACACGAATACACACTACGGTACTTTGTTTGGATACTACTTTTTCGATCAATTCAATGTGACCACTCCCTACGCTCAGGGCATCACTTTCCCGGGCTTTGATAGCGGCGTTCAGGGTCGTGCGCAGATGATAAATCTGGGCCTGACGACAACCATCAACAACTCGACCGTGAATGATGTCCGTTTGGTGTATTTGCGAGATCGTTACTTTGGAGGAATTCCGATTGGTGGCACGGGCGTTCCGCTGACCTCTTTAGGCTTCGCGGCTCCTGCAGGTACAGGTCCGGGCTTTAACGGAGGCATTGCTCCCATTACTCCGGCGCTGGAGGGAGTTCCATCTTTCGTGTTCAACATTTATTCCTTTGGACTTCCCCAGGATGCCCTGCGTCAGTTCAACAACACCTACCAGATTATCGACAACTTCACAAAAATCGTGGGAACTCACACGCTCCAGTTCGGCGTAGATTTTCATTACGATCAGATTAATGAGAGAAACTATGATGACGCGAACGGGGCGTTTACCTTTGATGGTTCTGAGACCGGCCTGGACTTTGCTGACTACCTGATTGGCGCTCCGGTTAATTTCACGCAAGCCAGCCAGCAGCTTCTCGACTCTCGCGACAAATACTTCGGAGTCTATGCCCAGGACGGCTGGCGCGTCCGGCAAACGCTAACCATCAATTATGGTCTTCGCTATGAGATCATGACACCCTGGTGGGACACCCAAAACAAACTGGAAACCGTGATCCCCGGCGAACAGTCCCAAACCTTCCCGACTGCTCCGGTAGGCTTGGTGGTTCCGGGAGATCCAGGAGTGCCGCGAACCTTGGCCCCCATTCAGTACCACAACTTCGCCCCCAGAATTGGATTCGCGTATTCGCCCGACAACACGGAAGGCCTCCTCGGCAAAATTTTTGGCGGGCCGGGTAAGAGCAGTATTCGTGCCGGCTACGGCATCTTTTACAGCGCCATCGAGGACGCCACCGGCTTCGTTGAAGTCGGCGACGCGCCATACGGCTTGTATTATTCCTCTCCGTCACCCACCCTCCTGTCAACCCCGTTTATCGATCGGGCTACGGGAAACAATGAGGGACAGAAATTTCCCTTTACCTTCCCTCCAGCAAACGCATCGCCCAAGAATCCGGATACCTCTTTTAATTGGACACAAGCCACGCCCATCTCGGGCTCTGACTACTTGAATCCTCACGACAAAATTCCGCAGGTTCAGCAGTTTGAGTTTTCGCTGCAAAGACAGCTGGGATCGTCCACCGTAATCAGCGCCAGCTACGTGGGATCGGTCGGCAGGCATCTCTTGACGTTTGAAGATTCGAATCCTGCAAGTGCGGCGCTTTGCAATTTCTTGAGCAATCCTAACAATCTGGAAGTGATCAATAATCAGCCTCAAACTCCCTGCGGTCCATTCGGAGAAGACAATAGCTACGTCCTGGCCACCGGAGTGAGCGCGCCGCCCAACACACCGACGGCCGTGACTGCGAACGGAGTGACCACCGTTAACGGCACGCGTCCTACGTTTGGGATAAACTTCGGCAGCAATCCGTACATGGCCACAGTCGTCAGTTCGAGTTTCAACTCCCTGCAGGTAAGCCTGAAGCACAACGAAAAGTATGCCAATTTCCTCGTTGCCTACACCTATGAAAAATCGATCGACAACGGCTCCACATCGTTCGATGCGACCAACCCGTTTAATCCCCGGCAAAGCCGCGCCTTGTCCGTTTTCGATGTCCCGCAGGACTTAACGGCAAGCTACACCGTCCAGCTGCCGTTTGAGAAGTTTACTGGCGGTTCCCTCAACAGACTCACCTCAGGGTGGGCTCTATCAGGGATCGCGACGTTCGCTAAAGGTGAGCCCATCCAGCTAAGTGAAACCGATGACAACTCACTGAGTGGAACATTCGCCGACACCATCGATGTGCCCAGTTACAACCCCGGTAACGGCCCTCTGTTCATCAACAAGAATCCGCGCAATTCAGCTGGGCAACCTTATTTCAACCCGAATTATTTCCAGCAAGAACCACTGGGACAGGTTGGAAACGCCATGCGCCGGTACTTTAGTGGTCCCGGCATCTACAACTTTGATATGGCGTTGCTGAAAGACACGCGCATAACGGAAAGCATGCAGGTGCAGTTCCGCGCAGAGGCGTTCAATGTCTTCAATCACGCGCAGTTCATGAACCCATCCGGAAATTTCAACAACACAGGCGCCAGTGGTTTTGGGTTTGTGACAGGGGCTCGGGACCCACGCGTCATGCAACTCGCCTTAAAGTTTTTGTTCTAAGCCGTGTGCCGCCAATGCTCCGAAGTTGCAGATCACGTTCCGTGCTAGTGCCACTGCTGGCGGTCTTGTGGGCCGCCGCTGCTTGGTCGCAAGGCTCACAGCGAAACCTTGCCCCGAAAAGCGCCACGCTAGCGTCGATGCAAGGAAAGCAAACTTTCGCGTCAACCTGCGCTGGATGCCATGGTCTCGACGGAAGAGGCGGCGAACGAGCGCCGAACATCGTGGAAAATCCGAAGCTGCAACGGTTTTCCGATGCTCAGATCGCCCACATCATTGAGAATGGCGTGCCCGGAACCGGAATGCCTGCCTTCCACTTACTCGCACGAAAGGACGTCCGCGCGGTAATCGCCTACTTGCGTTCTCTTCAGGGGACAAATAGAACGCTCAGTCTGCCCGGTAATCCGGACCGCGGAGAGACAATTTTCTTCGGCAAGGCGGGATGCTCTGCCTGCCACATGGTTTCCGGTAAAGGTGGTTTTATTGCCTCCGATCTGTCGGCGTACGCTCGCAGTCATGCGGTCGAGCAGATCCGAAGCGCGATCACCAGTCCCACTGCTGGCAACGACCGGCAGGCGCGACTGGTGACGGCAACCACCCGCGAAGGCAAAAAATACGTTGGGCGCATTCGCAACGAAGATAATTTCTCACTGCAGTTGCAGGCGCTGGACGGAACGTTTTTCTTTCTCGATAAGTCAGATCTCGATAGGCAGGACGTTTCGCAAGCGCTGATGCCCTCTGACTACAGTTCCACTCTGAGTTCCGACGAACTGAACGATCTTGTCAGCTATCTGATGCGTGTGGCCAACGTCAAACCCGGAGAGGCAGTAGACCGGACGGGGGCGTTTGAAGACCCATAGACGATACACTTTTCATTTTCGAGTTGATGGTCAGCGAAATAAGTCCAACCTTTTCATTTCCCGAATGAGGCATTCTTAAGAGTCGCACTATGAAAATCACCGATCGAGATCATCCAGGAATCGGTGCGCCCCAGCCAGGATGCATTTGAATTCAAAGAAGGCACGCTGAGCTAACTCCACAGCCCTAAAACTGCTTCCCCAAAAATTGCTCCCAAAATAACGAGCGCCCTGACCTCTCGCGAGATCAGAGCGCCCGGGCAGCCCTCCCCAGAACTGTCACTTAAAAAGTTAAAACGCGCTCCGCCTTCTGCAAATAGCCCTCTCGTGCTATTTTGCTGTCCCCAACGTGCCACCAGCCTAAGCCCTTGAAATTCCAAAACTTTCGGGCAGCTCGATCGACCCTCTCCCTTTGAGCGCGTTAGGCATCAGCGCGCCCCTGCCATCCTCTTAAGTCGGAAAGCTTCTCCGCCGATGAACCCGGTAGCACCTGAACTTGATGCCGCCCCATGCCTTCCTTTCAAGATCCGGAAATTTACCGCGAGATCCTCAACTGCCTGCCGATCGGGGTCAGCGTACTTGATCTGCAAAAGAAAATCGTCTTCTGGAGTGACGGCGCGGAAAAAATAACCGGCTTTGCGCGCATCGATGTACTCGGCCACGCCTGCGCGGAAAATATCCTTCTCCATTGCAATCTCAATAGTTGTGAAATGTGCGCCGGAAGTTGTCCCATGGCAGTCGCGTTGCACGGCGGAAAGCCGGCCGAAGCCATAAGTTCCATTCATCATCACTCAGGCTATTGGACTCCCGTACACATCTGGGCAATCCCTCTGCGCGATAAACACGGTTCCATCATTGGCATCATCCAGACTTTTCAAAGCGAATTTGCGGTGCAGGGTCCCAACCCTAACGATCGCAGCCTGAAAGAACGCGGCTGCCTCGACTACATCACCGAATTGCCCAACCACGACATGATGCAGTCGCATCTGCGCGAAATGCTTGGGACGTTCACCGACCTTCACATCCCCTTCGGCGTGCTTTGTGTCGAGGTGCCTGAACTCAGCCAATTTCGGGCGCGCTATGGGCAGGAGGCGACCGCATCGATTCTACGCGTTCTGGCTCGCACCTTGAGAAACACAATATGGCCCACCGACTTTGTCGGCCGCTGGAGCGAAGACCGCTTTCTGGTGATCCTGACCGGTTGCGACGACGAAGCGCTGCAAGCAGTCTGCCAACGCATTCTGAAGATGACGCTTCGCGCCACCATCGAGTGGTGGGGAGAGGAATTGTCTGTGCCGGTTTTGATCGGAAGCACGGAAGCCCTAGCGGGCGACAACGTCGAGTCGCTTTTGCATCGGGCGCAAGAGTCGCTAAAACAAAATCGCAGTGCAGCATCTCGCGCCGTCGCGGGTGGGTCGTCGTCGACCGGTTGAACGAAACGGTTTAAAACATGTTTGCCATTATCGGAATCGTCGTCGTCTTCGGCTGCGTGGTTGGCGGCTATCTGATGGAGCACGGGAATCTGCGCGTGCTCATCCAGCCCGCCGAACTCGTCACCATTGGCGGAGCTGCCATCGGCACCGTCCTCATCGCCAATCCACTCCACATTCTCAAACAGATTGCCGGAGGAATCGGCGGAGTCTTTGGCGGTTCCAAATTTTCCAAACAGGCGTATCTGGATTCTCTGAAAATGATGTACGACCTGCTCAACAAAGCCCGCAAAGATGGACTCATGTCTCTCGAAAACGATGTGGAAGAACCCGACAAGAGTCCCATCTTTTCCAAAGGCCCTGCGCTTTTCAAAAATCATCACATCCGCGACTTTGTCTGCGATTCGCTTCGCATGGCCATTACCGGCGTCGATGCTTTCGATCTGGATAGTACTCTCGATCTCGATCTCGAAGTTCACCACCATCAGGCCGCTCTGCCGACTACGGCCCTCAACAGCATGGCAGACTCCTTGCCCGGTCTCGGAATTGTGGCCGCCGTTCTCGGCATCGTCATCACCATGGGGGCGCTCGGCGGCCCTCCCGAAGAGATCGGCAAGAAAGTTGCCGCCGCACTGGTCGGAACGTTTCTCGGAATCCTTCTCTGCTACGGGTTGGTTGGTCCCATTGCCGCCAACATGGTCAAAGTCGCCGACGATGAACACGCTTACCTCTATGTCTTGCGGGTTTTGATGGTGTCGTTTCTGAAAGGCACCGCACCCATCATGGCAGTGGAAGTAGCACGCCGCGCTGTTCCCGGCCACGTCCGTCCTTCATTCAAGGAATTGGAAGCAGCTTGCCGCAACAAAGGTGGCGAAGCCGCAGCGCCGGAAGCAGCGGCTGCAGCGGGCGGCGGATAGAAATCACAGGCGCAACGATCTTATGGACAAGGCCCGTCCCATCATCATCATCAAGAAAAAAAGCGGCCACAGAGGCCATCACGGAGGCGCGTGGAAGGTCGCGTACGCTGATTTCGTCACTGCCTTGATGTCTCTTTTCATCGTCCTCTGGCTGCTCAGCAGCAGTAAGCCAGTACAGGAGGCCGTCGGCGGCTACTTCCGCGATCCCAGCGGCACCGCCGAAAAAAAAGGATCCACCAAGGCCGGTGCAGGCGAGAATTTCGTTCTCTCCAAAGATGACATGCCAAAGCTGAAAGAACAGCTCGAGCAGAAAATCCATGAGATGAATGACTTCGAAAAACTCAAGAGCCACGTAGAAATAACTATCACCAGCGAAGGCCTTCGTATTGAACTCATGGAATCCGCCTCTGGCACCTTCTTCGACAGCGGCAGCCCAAAACTGAACAGCGATGGCCGCGACTTGCTGGTCACGCTCGCGCAGGAACTCAGTAAGCTGCCGAACAAGATCTCCATCGAAGGCCACACTGATTCCAAACCCTATGCCGCCTCCGGCAACTATACGAACTGGGAACTTTCCACCGATCGCGCCAACGCCGCTCGTCGCCTGATGCAGTCAAACGGAATCGGTCCTGGCCAGATCACCCAGGTGCGTGGTTTCGCCGATCAGCGCCTGCGCAAACTCGATGCCCCCCTCGACCCTTCCAACCGCCGCGTCTCTCTCATCGTGCAATACACCCCCAAGGATACTGACCAGGAAGCTACGAAGCCTGCCGCAACAGCCGAAGAGAAAAAACCTGAGGGCGCCGCTCCCGTGAAGCCGTCCGCCGGAACCGAAGAGAAAAGGCCTGATGCATCGAGTCCCGCGAGCCACGCGGACAATGCCACCAAGAAAGAATAAAAAACATCCCGGAATAAGGCGGAAACAATTCCTTACGCCGCCTTGCGCTCATCGCACAACTGCTGATAGTAATCGCGGCCCCGCTCGTACCCACTGCGAAACGCTTCATCCAACTTCGTGCCTGGATACTTACGCTCGAGTTCTTCAATCTGAGCCGTCATCTCGCCCAACACTTGATCGTATTCTTTGCAGCGCGTGCGGGCGTGCAGCGCAGCTTCGAATCCCATGCGGTAGAACTTCTCATTCTCATCAAATTTCCTGCCGTCCGAGGAATAATGTTCCTGCTCGGTCTCTCGCAAGCCGACCCACCATTGTTCGCGCGCCGCATCGATCTCCTCCGCACCTTCAGCCTTCAACAACTCGCGAACCAGCGCCGCCTGCGCTTCATTCTCTGCCATCACGATCAGCACGCTCCGTCCTTTGCGCAATGCATCCTCGTAAACAAACACCTCATCTTCCGGCAGTCCATCGGTCATAAAATTTTCTGCCTTTCCGCCCGCCGCGGCGCCAATCCCCGCTCCGGCCGCGCCCGCAAATGCCCCCGCCAGCAGCCCAATCGCGGTGATCGGCCCTACTCCCGGTATCAGCACCGCCACCAGCGGACCCGCGGATAATCCCGCCGCTCCGCCCACCAGCGCTCCGATCGCCTTGCCCATCCCCGGTTGCTCGGTCGCAACCGCCGGCACGGATTGTAAGTTGGCGTCGTCACTTCCCGGAGTTAATAAAGTAACTCGCTCCTCTCGTACCCCAGTTGAACGCAACTGTTCGCTAGCACGTTTCGCATCCGCCGCCGAACGAAATACTCCAGTAACAGCTTTCATCGTGATCATCCTTTCCTGTAACGGCCGCTAGTGTACTGTGAAAAGCACAGCTATAGCCGCCGGGGTCCACCTCTTCCTTCGGCTGCGCAGCTATGCTGGCCAAGATCACTGGCCACCATCAAAAGAAACGCTCTCAAAAGAAACCTTCTCGCAAGCACGGCCTGTCGCCCCACCACTCAGATGAGCCTATCCTCGACGAGGTTGTCACTCCCTTCTCCTTCACTCCGGCCAAACTCTCGGGCCAGCATAAATAGGTTTCCGCAAAGGTTGTAATCAGACCCTTGCTGCTATATGAATATATTCCGATAGTGATCTATGTCCGCCGAAAATCTCCGATCTGAATTCGAAAAACGTTTCCGCGCTCCCTGCACAATCTTCCGAGCCCCCGGCCGCGTCAACTTGATCGGCGAACACACTGACTACAACGACGGCTACGTAATGCCCGCCGCAATCAGCTTCGACACTTTCGTAGCTTGCGCCGGGAACAATAGCGGCAATATATCGATCCATTCGCTGCAGGAATCACAAGCCGCAACGTTTCCGGTCCTCGAATCTAAACCTCAACCCATTCACAACTGGACCGATTACGTGCGCGGCGTTCTCATCCAACTGGACCACGAGGGCCTCGCCACCCCCGGCGCAAATCTTCTGATTGATGGACAAGTCCCCATCGGCGCTGGCCTTAGCTCCTCCGCGGCTCTTGAAGTGGCAGCCGCACTGGCGCTGCTTAGCCTTTCCACTCGTCCCGTAGACAACACAAGAATCGCCAAGCTCTGCCAGCGTGCGGAGAACGAATTCGTCGGCTCGCGCTGCGGCATCATGGATCAATTCGCCTCCTTGCACGGCCGCGCCGGAAACGCATTGTTGCTGGACTGCCGCTCTCTGGAGCCCCGTTTCCTTCCACTGCCGGAGAACGTCAGCCTTGTAATTTGCAACACCATGGTGAAGCATTCCGTCGCGCACGGCGAGTACAACGTAGGCCGCGCGGAATGTGAAGCCGGGGTTGCCTATTTTTCTCAGCACCGAAGGGATGTGAGTGCATTGCGCGATGTTACGGAGGATGATTTGCGCCGGCATAGTTCAGGACTTTCCAACCGATTGCTCCGGCGTTGTAGACATGTGATCACAGAGAATGCACGTGTACTCGCTGCCGCGAATGCCCTCGAATCCGGCGATTTCGAATGCTTCGGCCACCTGATGTACGAGTCGCATCGCAGTCTTCAAACCGACTTCGAAGTGAGTTGCGCTGAGCTGGACATCATGGTCGAATTGGCTCGCCAAATTCCCGGTGTCCATGGGGCTCGCATGACCGGAGGCGGCTTTGGCGGCTGTACGATTAACTTGGTGGAGTGCAGCGCAGCTCGCGCCTTCAGTGAACAAATCACCAACGCCTATCAGCACGCGACGCAAATTCGCCCGGAAGTTTATGTTACCCGCGCCGCGCAAGGCGCCGGAAGAGTGCTTGGATAGAATGAAGTCGCAAAATGAGCGTGCGGCAGAAAAGATCTGACTCGTGACCGAAATACTACAGTCTCACTCCGAGTCTTCATATCGCCGCCTGAATATCCTCACCCGCGAGTGGATCCTCGTGTCACCGCATCGCGCACAACGCCCCTGGCAAGGCCAAGTGGAAACCGCATCGCAACGCCACGAGCCGCCTTACGACCCTTCCTGCTATCTTTGTCCGGGCAACCCCCGTGCCGGCGGCGAGCGCAATCCGTCCTATTCCTCCGTGTTCGTCTTCGAGAACGACTATCCCGCGCTCCGCCCCGACGCGGTAACGAGTTCCATCCATCAGAGCGAACTGATTGTTTCGCAGCCGGAGCAAGGCATCTGCCGGGTGGGATGCTTTTCTCCGCGCCACGATCTCGCCCTGGCGAAGATGAAGCAAAAAGAAATCGTCGCAGTCATCGAGATGTGGCGCCAACAATTCGTCGATCTCGGAAACCGCGACTTCATCAACTACGTACAGATTTTCGAGAACCGTGGCGCCATGATGGGCGCCAGCAATCCTCATCCGCATTGTCAGATTTGGGGAACCAGTTCACTGCCCAACGAGCCGGCCAAGGAACAAACTTCGCAACGCGCTTACATGCAATCGCACCAGCAATGCCTGCTCTGCGAATATTTGCGGATCGAGAAATCCTCGGGCGAGCGCCTGATATTCGAGAACGAACATTTCGTTGTCCTCGTGCCCTTCTGGGCGGTCTGGCCGTTCGAGACTTTAATTCTCTCGCGCCGGCACATGGCAGATCTTTCGCGACTAACCGTCGAACAGAACAAGCAGCTCGCTGATATATTGCAGAAGCTCACTTCCTGCTATGACCACTTATTCGATACGCCTTTCCCCTACTCGATGGGTTTCCATCAGCAACCCACGGATGGCCAGACTCACGACGAGTGGCATCTGCACGCGCATTTTTTTCCGCCGCTCTTGCGATCCGCAAGCATACGAAAATTCATGGTGGGCTTCGAACTGCTCGGCACTCCCCAGCGCGACATAACTCCAGAATTCGCCGCCGAGAGACTGAGAAATCTTTGCGACAATGTTTAAAGTAGATCGAGCCGCCGTTCAGGAACGAATCAAAAGGCCTGCGCGTCCGCGCCTGAGTCCATGACAACTAAAACCTACCCTGACCCTAAGCCTTTTCATGAGAAGCCGAGGCTCGTTATTTTGGACCTGGACTGCTTTCTCTACCCTTACGACAAGACATACCGGAACGCCGTCCTGCAGGCCTGGCGGGCGATAGAAAAGGAATATGGCCTTCCCATATTCCGAAGGAAAATAGCGCAAAAATTGATTGCAGAGGCAAAGGAAGAAGCCAACAAAAATCCAGATGACTCATTATGCCGGTATATCAGCAAGGTCGCTGGACGCCTGGAAAGCAAGGGCCTACCCGGCGCCTCTGTGATCGGCATGCTGGAAGCCTATTATCGCAGCCGCAAGGCAGCGCGCTCCGGCGAGGAGGAAGAAGATATTCCGCATGATCAGACCCTTGACCCGCCTTACAAAGACATGATCGCCATGGCTTTTAATCTGCGGCTGCTTCAGGACCACAAGAGCCGAGAGAAAGCAGGACTCACGCGTGTCGAACTGCAGGGAAAAATCGTGGAAGGAGACAAGGGGATTACGCAGCTCTGGCATAGGCATATGGGCACCGGGTTCATCCGCCCCGACGCCGCACTAGTAACCAAGATACATCGGCTAACGGACGCCGAGGTTCAGGTCGCAGTCCTTACGCATTCGTGCAAGCAGGGAGAGGGAGAAGCGATGGAAAAGCTGGAAAAGCTTGGCCTCAAAGGGGTGATCCCCGAGCCAAATATTTTTGGCCTGGAAGAGATTGCTCCCTATAGGAAGGGTAAGCACCCGGAGGTTTTTGAGAAAACGCTTGCGGCCATTAACAACATGCGCGACCCGGCCGACCCGATTAAGCCGTTTGAGACGATCATGGCGGAAGATACGATCGGCAACCTGCGGGGGGCTAAAAAAGCAGGCATGCAAACCGTGTGGGTGCCGCGCCGGGAGAAAGACATGCCAGATCATCTCTCCCATAAGCTACAGAAAAAGCTCGCTTCGGTTGATCACATCTATGCTACGCCGCATCAGTTTCTGGACGCGCTGCATTTTGCGATTCGTGGTTCGAGAGAAGCCCTGCAAGGCGGAGGTACTCAGTGGGGCCGCAAGTAACGCTTTCG
>DASRWO010000316.1:0-7621 GCA_035654555.1 Candidatus Deferrimicrobiaceae bacterium
ACGCTGACTCGTATAGTGCCCTGGTTCAGCCCGAGTTGCATCATTTGATCGGTAAGATTTGTGATCGTCAAGTCCGTGTTATAGGACATGCGCACGGTGTATGACCCGACCTCGAGTTCCGCGCGGGCATTCTGAGCCGTGTATATGCGATCGCCGGTGGTCACCGTAAAGTTGAGTGCGGCCTGACTCCATTGAGTCAGTCCGGCGCGCAAGAAAGAAACATTGCCTTTCAAATAACTGATTCGGCCTGCCACGGACGGGGGATTGTTTGCAGAAGGATTGTTTGGCGAAGGCGATTCTTGTTGAGGGGGAGCTTCCGGAACTTGAGCGATTGCGGCAGTAGACGATACCTGTAAGTAAGCATAGAAGGTTACAAAACAAACACAAACAAAAGTAAAACGTAGGCGATTACGGTTGTTCCATATTGGTGGATCTACCGGCTCAGGGGTCACTTGAAACCTCCTAATGTTGCGAGGCTAACGAGTGGCAATGCTCGAAATCAATTGGGCATGAGACCGAAGAGGCATTCCTAAACACGACGGACGGTCACGTCAGGCACAAGTGGCAGATTCTTGTATAACTTTAGCGGTAGAAAAAATGGTCAATTCTCGCCGGATGTTGTCAGCTCGATTGCCTACATTCCCTAGATAAAGAGGCTGCCACAGTCCACAAAACGTAAAGGGATGGAGAAGGCTGGCCGACTCAACTTGCGGAGCCGGCCAGCCTCGGCGTGCGGGGGCAACATCTCTCAGCGGCTGGCAATCTCTAGCCGCTGCTCCAGTTTTTCGAGCTTTGCACGGGCCTGTCCATAGCGCACGAAGTTTGTGATCGTGTCCGACAGTTCGTGTGCAGTCTCAGCATTCTCCTTCAGATATTCGGTGTAGTTACCCGAGGTCGGTCGAAGCTTGTTTTCTTTCAGGTGATTGATTGCAGCCGTCGTGTTGGTGGCCAGATCGTTCATGAGGGGAATCGAACGGTCGATCGCCTGCCGCTGCCATTCTGAGGCCGAATCCCGCATTGCATTGAGCTTGTTGATAGTTTGCGCCAGGTTGTTGATGTGGTCTTTGATCGTATTCAGCATGGCTGCATGGCTTTGCCAGCTGACATCGGACCGTATCAGGGCCTCCATCTCGTCCGCGTCCTTGCTCAAAACAGCGGCTTCATCTCTCGCGTCGATGAGAAGGCGAGTGACCTCAGTATTCTCCTCAGTGCTCGCAGCCGCTCGTAACCAAAGCGGGAAGAACATAAAGAATGCTGTCAGGATTTCCGCTACCCAACGAACCATTTTCTTAGACATCATTTGCATACGCTTCTCCTCTACTACTGCATAGTCGCCACGTCTTCGCTCGTACGTGCATCGGCCTCATGGTTCGGATGCTAGCAATCGCGCGTGACGCAAAACAATTCCTCAAGGGAATGAACTCAGGTTCCGAAAGGAGAAGTAAAACCGTATCTGCCGCGGGTAACAGAAATTCGTACGACCTTGGCTTTAGAAACTTCGACTCCCGGAATTAAAAAGGCAGCGGTCGAGCCCGGATTCCTCGACCGCTGGATTTTAGATTTCCACCGTGATACGGTTTTCCACGGACGTGATCCCTGGCGCCGACCAGGCAATTCGCTCCGCTTCTTCTTTCTCCGCCCAGGCGCGAACCGTGCCTTTCAGGATCGCTTTCGTGCCCTGTATCTCAACCGCGATTCGATTGGCGTCGATTTCAGCGTTGCGCACTAACGCATTCTCGATCTTTTTCTTGAGTTCGGATGGAGTGGCGCGGGGCTTAACCGTAATCAAGTTAGTGACTCCCTTGACACCGGCAAGGCGCCGAACAACCCGTTCTGAATCTTCTTTCTGATATTGCCACTCGACCTCGCCTTTGAGCGTCAGCCAGCCTTTCGAAACTGTTACCTGAACCCTGTCGGAGGGCACGAACGCGTCCCACTCCAGAGCGCGGAGGGCGGCCTCTGCGATATCGGCATCGGTGCGCTGTGACGCCAGCTTGACTTCAATATCGTTGGCTACAGCTTTGACGCCGCTGACCTTGAGAGCAGCATCCTCAGCGCTCCACTTCTTCAAAAATGAATCTACCCATCCGGTCAAAGTTACGACACCGTCTTTTGCGGAAACGCCGATCTCGTTTGGCTGCAGTTTGGCGTCCCATTTCAATTCGGCCATTACATCCTTCTGAATCTCCTCGTCGGTGTGAATCAATGTTGCGGTTGCCATTTTTTCTCCTCTCGATGTTAGTTTTTTGGCCCCAGCGTGCGATTGTTCGGTTGCGGGTCATAAATCTGCAGTTGCGGGTGAACAAGGCACTACTCACCGGGCGGCGCAAATTGTGATGCGGGCTAGTTACTTCTCTCGAACTGTAATGAGCGGAGACGAGAGAAACAATTCATCGTGAGGGTGAACCGTGCTTCCGAATGGACGGGTAGAGCCACATTCAACTTGCAGGAGAACTCTCTATACGACTTTGGGAGTACCGTTATTTGTAATGCACAGAACCTGAATACGCCAAACGCATTCCGAAGGCAGACGGCAAGAAGATCGAATCCGCGGGACCGAGATTCAGCTCGAATGTAGCTCCTGGGGACAGCGCGAATCTGCCGACTCGTAGGTGCCGAAGGCGGTTGCCTCAGCGCTGGAGGGTGCGAGCTACCTGGCCGTGAAAGATGGCGGCGAGACACCACTATGTGGCATGCCCAGAGTGCGGTAACGAAACATATCGGCGAGGTTATGCACTAGCATTTCTGAGCACAACACGCCCCCAACGGCGATCTGAACTCTTTTCATTGTTTTGGACGGGGCCACAGTCGGTATCCCGTTCCGTTGTACCGTCGCCCGGAACGGCGCTACAGTAATAGTCCGTATCGGAGAGCTGGCAACTTTGATCTAAACGTGGGAAGAGGGCTGAACCATGGCTGATTCGGCTGAGGAATTGCGCAGGGAGAAAGAGCAGCTCGACGGACTGTTTGAGCTGTCGCCCGACGCGGTGATCCTGACCGACAACGACTTTCGCGTATTGCGGGTCAATAAGGAATTCACACGAATCTTCGGGTATACAGCGGAAGAGGCCGCGGGACGGCCCCTTCACGATTTGGTCGTCCCCGAGGAATCGAATGCTGAGTCTCTTAAGAACAGGGCTTTGCTCGCTTCGCGGAAGAGAGTCGAATTCGAGGCCATTCGGCAGCGCAAAGGAGGTGTTCGCTTAGACGTTTCCGTGGTGGGAGCGGGCATTCCGCTTGGCTATGGCCAGGAGGGTTTTTACCTCATCTATCGAGACATTACCGAGCGAAAGCAGGCTGATCAGGCTCTTCGGAAAAGCGAGGAGCGGTGGAGATCCGTCTTTGAGAATTCGGCGATCGGCGTCGCGCTGACCGACCTCAACGGCAGATTTCTAGCCACCAATCACGTCTTCCAGACAATCGTGGGTTACACCGAGGAGGAACTGCGTGCGATTTCTTTTCTGGACTTGACACGTGAGGACTACCGCGAAGCCAATTGGGCACTCGTTACCGAACTGCTGGAGGGAAAACGACAGCAGTTTCAGATTGAGAAAAACTATCTGCGCAAGGATGGCAGTTCGATTTGGGTACGCAACAACGTTTCTCTTGTGCCTGGCACTGAGAGTGTACCGCGATTCATCATGGCGCTGTCCGAGGACATCACCGAGCGCAAGCGCGCCGAAGAAGCTCTTCGAAGAAGCGAGGCGTATCTGGCGGAGGGGCAGAGACTGGCCAAAACGGGCAGTTGGGCGCACGACCCTAACGCTGACAGGGCGATTTACTGGTCCGAAGAAATGCGGCGTATCTTTGGAATCGATCCTCAAAGGAACAACCTCCCGGATTCGGAAGAGTTCTTTCGGCTGATGCACCCCGATGATCGCGACAGATTCCGCGAACGGCTCGATAAGGCGCGCCGCGAGAAAGCTGATTTTGTGCAAGATTACAGGATAGTGCTGCATGATGGCACCGTAAGGTACATCCACGGGATCGGACACCCGGTTCTCGATGAAACGGGAAATATTATCGAATACGTTGGCACCGACGTGGATGTCACGGAGCACCACGAAGCGAGAGCGGCTCTGCAGACTGCGTTTGAAAAAATAAAGGCGGAGGAAACAGAGCTGCGAAGAATGGTTGACGCCATCGCCACTTATATTTTTGTGTTGGGCCCGGACGGCAAGCCCCTTTATGCGAATCAGACAGTGCTCGACTACAGCGGTTTCACTTTGGAGGACTTGCAGAGGGGAGACCATCGGGCACGGATCCTGCACCCTGAGGATGTGGAAAGGTTGCGTGAGGAACGCCAAGAGGCGCTTGCGCACGGTCTGCCTTTCGAAAATGAGCAACGAGGGCTTGGAAAAAACGGTAAATATCGCTGGTTTCTTGTCCGTTACAATCCCGTGCGCGACGACCAGGGGAGCATTATTCGCTGGTATGCGACCGGCACGGACATCGAGGACCGCAAGCAAGCCGAAGAGAGGATGCGTGACGAAAACCTGGCGCTGAGGGAGCAAATCGATCAAGCATTCATGTTTGAGGAAATTGTGGGCGCGTCTCCGGCCCTGCAAAATGTGCTCTCGAGTATTTTGAAAGTAGCGCCCACCGATTCGACGGTGCTGATCACCGGCGAGACCGGCACGGGCAAAGAATTGATTGCTCGCGCCATACACAAGCACTCGCAACGTTCTGGCCAGGCGTTCATCAGCGTAAACTGTGCGTCGATTCCTCCCTCCTTGATCGCATCGGAGCTGTTTGGCCACGAGAAAGGCGCCTTCACTGGCGCAGTGCAGCGCCGCCTGGGCCGCTTTGAGCTGGCACATTCCGGTACGATTTTTCTCGACGAGGTGGGCGATCTCCCCGCAGAGACCCAGGTTACATTGCTCCGAGTACTTCAGGAGCGGCAGTTCGAACGCGTGGGAGGTAACCGAATTCTGACCACTGACGTTCGCGTCCTAGCCGCAACCAACCGTGATCTGACAGGAGCCATTGCCGCGGGAACATTTCGCTCCGACTTGTTTTACCGGTTCAACGTTTTCCCGATTGAGGTGCCTCCTCTGCGCCTGCGGAAGGAGGATATTCCGATCTTAGTGGAGTATTTCGTTAAGCGATACGCCGAGAAAACCGGCAAGCAAATTCGCAAGATTGACAAAAATACGCTGGAACTTTGCCAGTCGTATTCTTGGCCAGGAAATATCCGTGAGCTGCAAAACATCGTTGAGAGATCGGTGATCCTTAGCAGCGGTGATATCTTTCGGATCGAAAAGGCCTGGCTGGCCAGCCCTGAGCCAGCTCGAGAAGAGTTGTCAGGCCCTTTGCCCGACACTCTCCAAAATCAGGAGAGAGAAATGATTGAAACTGCGCTGGCTGAATGCAAAGGGAAAGTTGCAGGCCCAGAAGGCGCGGCAGCGAAACTCGGAATTCCCCGATCAACGTTGGACTCGAAAATAAAGCAGCTGAAGATCAAGAAAGGTAAGTTCATCTCTCAGCAATAGTAAGTCCCGCCTTTCAACTCCCGAAAATTCGGTACTTCCCGAAATCTCGTCATCCCGGTGTCGCCTCTAACTCCCTGTTTTCAATTCGTTGCATTTGGCCTTCGTATTGCATTTCCACTTATGTCAGTTAGCGGGATGGCGGCAAATGCAGAGCATCGCGACGACAACCCATGACCTTGAGGATAGAGAGATCAGCACGGCAGGGATTCACGGTGTTTGCCGTCATTGGGCGAATGGAAGCGGAGAAGGTCGCGGAACTGAAGGAGCTTTTCGATCGCGACTACCGCAACATCATTCTGGATTTGCGAGACCTGAAGCTGGCGCATCGCGACGCAGTGAAATTTCTAAAGGCTTGCGAGACGGATGGCATGAGGCTTGAAAACTGTCCGGCGTATGTCCGCGAATGGATGGACAGAGAAAAAGATTGAGAACGAAGAACCAGCACTGGGGTATGGCTCTGGTCGAGAGAGGAGTCAACCGCTTTGGCTGGTCGAGATAGTAGATGAAAAGGAGATCTTATATGAGTGCAGTATCAGTTCAGACGTTGTCGTCAGAAAGAGTCGTATCAGAGGTGCTGAGACGCCTAAACCAGAAACAGATTGAGGATGCTAATGCTTGTTTCGCCACGGATTTTCGATATCAAGATCACGGCATTGGATTGGATTTCACGGCGAAAGAGCGTTTGATCGAATTCTTCCGGAAGACACGGGAGCTTTATCCAGACTACTTCGTGCGGACCGACCAGACGTTCGTGAGCGGTGACCATGTAATCACGCAGTGGACACTTCAAGTCACTATCACCGAGCCCTTCTATGCTGGACTCACCAGAAGGATTCCTCTTTCGATAGCAGGAGCCTCGATCGTACGTACTGATAAGGGCAAGATTGCCGAGTGGGACGATTACTACGACGGTTTGACAGCGCGACGCACAGCCTTGGCCGCCCACTTTACGGAATGGATCGATTACTGAAGTGTCTTACTGGTAGTTGTATCACGGACATAATTTATTCGCTTAAAGGAGTCGCATTATGTCATTCAAATCCGTTTGGGGATTCGATCCCGATGAGGTGGTCAGAGCCCAGAAACTCGGCCGGCGCGAGCCGAGGGTTGATGAATCCGAGTATGACTCCGAAGAGCGGCGACCGCCGGGCATGCCGCTTGATGTCTACGCTCAAATATGTGAGCTGCGTCGCATGTTTGGATCGTAGGTCCGTCGCATTCCTCGGTTACCAGATACGAACGCGATAGGAGTTGTCGACTACTTCACAATGTTGACATTCGACAAGCGATGATCATGTTTATTAAGCGATTGCTATTCCTGTTTCTGTTTCTTTTAGTGTTCTGCAGCTTCGGCGAGGGGGCTTTGGCTCAGTCGGTGCAGCAGCAGTTCGTCGTCACCTACGTGGAGTTCAAACCAGGCGACACAAAGGCCGGACCTCAAATGCTTGATGAACTGGCCGCAAAGGCCGAGCACAGTTCCGGAGTCGTCAACTTCGATGTGCTAGAGCAGATCGACGCTGGGAATTCTTTCGCTCTCTTCGAGACCTGGACCACGGCGCAGGCGTTCTCGGATTTTCAGAGCTCATCGGCAACCCGGGCCACTCTGTCACAGCTAACGCATCTGCTGGAGGCCCCGCTCGATGAACGGTTCGGCAATCTGCGCGCGGGCACTGTGACCACTCGCAGTCAACACGCGGAGGACAGTCAAATATTTGTGATCACGGACGTAGATATCGACCCCCAGCTCGTTGTCCAAATCGGACCGCTGCTCGATACGTTCGTGAACGAAAGCCTTCACGATTCCGGGGTCCAGACATTCGCGCTGCTCAGCCAAACCCCGACGCCGAACTCCTTTCAGCTCGTCGAGACCTTCGCAGACCTGCAGGCATTCAACGCCCACATGAGTACGCAGCACACGGAGGAATTTCGAAATAGTACAGCCGGGTTATTGGGGCCTCCCTACGCTCAACGCCTCTATCAATTCGCCGAGGAGAAACAGCAACTGAGAGCGGGGATCGGTTCGATTCAACACTGAAAAAATCTGGAAGTTTACGGCTGCGTCAATGGCAAATTGGGCATTGAAGGCCCTTTTAGCCAGAACGCAACGCGCAGAGTTGCTTGCACAGCGA
>DASRWO010000317.1:0-4507 GCA_035654555.1 Candidatus Deferrimicrobiaceae bacterium
GCACCAATCAATTATTCCTCAAGAAATCCATCGAAGCTTTCCGCGGAGAAGTGGAGCGCGCACTGGCGATGTGCGCCGACTATCTTGTCTTGCATCCCGGTTCCTTTCGCGGTTCCGATCGCGAGGCCGGACTCCTGCAAACCGCCGCCGCCATTGCCGCTTCCACGCAAAGCCTCGACCTCGCGGCCGCCGGGCTCACCATTCTCATCGAAAATACCGCCGGGGCCGAATTTTCTCTGGGAGGCAGCTTCGAGCAAGTCGCAGATGTCATCGATCGGCTCCGCGGCATCGTGCCCATCGCGGCGTGCATCGACACTTGCCACACCCACGTCGCCGGGTACGACATCGTCAGCCAAGCCGGTATCAACCGCACGCTGCAAGAACTGGACGCAACTGTTGGCTTAAACAACGTAAAAGTCATCCACTGTAACGACGCGAAGGCTGCGCGTGGATCAAGGCTCGACCGCCATCAGCACATCGGGAAGGGAACTATTGGCACGGAACCATTTCGTATTCTGCTGAACGATACGCGCCTCGTCCATGCTGCCTTTATTGCTGAGACTCCTATTGACCAGCCTGGCGATGACCGCAAGAATGTTGAAGCCCTTAAGAAGTTGGTGTCCTAACGCTGCCTGCTTCAGTTTGGTGGCATCCTATTTCCCATGACAACGAAGACCCTGTGCACAATCTGCCTCGTTTTATCCCTTGTCATCGGCCTATTCCTAATCTTGCCAAATCGCGGGTCCGCGCAGTCCAGCGAAGGAGCGAACGCTCATGTCCAGATTGCGATGAAGAACGTCATGTATCACTACACCGATCCGATTGCCGTGCGCGTCGTCCAACTTCAGGGAGAACTGCTTCCGACAAAACCCGGAGAAATCCCTGTCTTTGACGACAAGAACTCCTTTACCTTGGCCTTGACGTCGGCCGAAATTGCCATCAGCTGTGATGCATTAGCACGGGTGCTCAACCAAAACGTGTTCTCTGCCTCGAATTCTCCGATAAAGGACTTAAGCATCGAGAGCAAAAACAATCAGCTCGTCATAAAAGGCAAGCTCCCCCGGAAGGGCGACGTTTCATTTGAAACTACGGGCGTGCTCACCGTAGAGGAAGATGGAAGAATTCGCCTGCACACGGAACACCTGAAAGCTGCGCATTTACCCGTGAAAGGCCTTTTGGATTTATTGGGCCTCGACATTGCCCGCATGATCAACACAAAAAAGATTCAAGGCATCTCCGCCGACAAAGATGATTTGATTCTCAATCCTGAACAAATTCTTCCGCCGCCTCACATTCAAGGAAGAGTCACTGCCGTGCGCCTGCAGGGCAATGACATTGTGCAGGTCTTCGGCAGAGCGCAGGGCGAGAACTTCGCCGCAAAGCAAACCGGTAACTATCTGGCATTCCGCCACGGTGACCTACGCTTCGGCAAGTTAACCATGCGGGATTCCGATCTCATCATGATTGATATGGATGCGCATGATCCCTTTGACTTCTATCTGGACCATTACCAGGACCAGCTGGTAGCTGGCTACACAAAAAGTACCCCAGCTTTCGGTCTTCGCGCTTATGCCCGCGATTACGACAAACTGCCGCATCGGTCGCTGGCGAGCCAGCGAAAGAGATAGGGTGGGTGCGACCTCGTTGGACGCAGGCGATCATTGATCACGAGCCAGGGTAGTCTTTGCACACTCCCGAGCTGCCTCATTGTAAAATCTAAAGCTTACGTTCGAGCCTGTCTGACCCTCTATGCCGCCGCAAGATAAATTGCAAGAAATGACCGCTGGCGTTAGTCAGCGAAGCGAACCCGACCGCAACGACGACCGCTACAATCCCCAGCGTGTCGAAAGCAAATGGTTCGAACGCTGGCAGAACGAGCCGAATCTTTATGCGGCAGATCCCTCCGGCTCGGAGAAAAAGAAATACTACGTGCTTGAGATGTTGCCGTATCCCTCGGGCGCGCTCCACATGGGACACGTGCGTAACTATTCGATCGGCGACGCCCTCGCCCGCTATATGTGGATGAACGGCTATAACGTGCTTCATCCCATGGGATGGGATTCCTTCGGCCTGCCCGCGGAAAATGCGGCCATCCAGAACAACACGCCGCCGCGCCAGTGGACCCTCGGCAACATCGCCAAAATGAAGGCGCAGATGAATCGCCTTGGTTTCGCCTATGACTGGTCGCGCGAAGTCACCACCTGCATGCCCGATTACTACCGCTGGAATCAGTGGTTCTTTCTCAAGTTTTACGAGAAGGGTTTGGCGTATCGCAAGAATAGCCGGGTGAACTGGTGCCCGAAGTGTTGCACGGTTCTCGCCAACGAACAGGTGGTCGACGGTCGTTGCTGGCGCCACGAAGATACGCTCGTTGAGCAGCGCGAACTCGAGCAATGGTTCTTGCGCATCACCAAATACGCCGACGAATTGTTGCGCGATCTCGAGAAATTAGACGGATGGCCGGAAAAAGTCCGCACTATGCAGCGGAACTGGATCGGGCGCAGTGAAGGCACGCTGGTCGATTTCAAACTCGACTACCCGGAAAACAGCGGCGGATTCGGTCCGGCCGGGGGGACGATTAGCGTTTTTACCACGCGTGTCGATACCATCTACGGCGCGACTTCTATACAGCTTGCGCCGCAGCATCCCATTGTTGCCGATCTAGCCGCGGCCAATCCCGATCTCCGCGCTAAAGTCGATCAACTCATTGCTGAGCAGCGCAAGGCGAAAGAAGCGGGAGACATCGGCGAAATCGAAAAGCACGGCGTGCCGACGAACCGCTATGCCATCAATCCGTTTAACAAGGAAAAAATTCCTATCTGGGTGGCCAACTATATCCTCATGGATTACGGCACCGGCGCCATCATGAGCGTGCCTGCGCATGACGAGCGTGATTACGAGTTCGCGAAGAAATACAAGCTGGAAATCCGTCTCGTGGTTCTTCCCATTTCAAACGATCCGGAAGAAACCATGACCGAGCCCGTGCTTCCTTTCGTTGCTCACGATGGCATGTTGATCAATTCTGGCCCCTACAGCGGGTTGGACTGCGCCGAAGCCATCAAGAAAATGTCCAAATTTGCGGAAGAAAATAATTTTGGCAAAGCCACCGTCACTTATCGTTTGAAAGATTGGGGAATCTCGCGGCAACGCTACTGGGGAACGCCGATCCCGATGCTTTATTGCGAGAAAGACGGCATCGTCCCCGTGCCGGAAAAAGATTTGCCCGTGATTTTGCCGGAGAACGTCGATATTAGCCATGCCGTTGGTTCGCCGCTCAGCAGCTTGCCGGAATTCGTCAACGCGACTTGCCCGAATTGCGGAGGCCCGGCGCGCCGCGAAACCGATACCATGGATACCTTCGTGGATTCATCCTGGTATTTCTATCGGTATACCGACGCGCACAATGATCATGCTCCATTCGACTCGAAGGCTGCGCAGTATTGGTTTCCCATCGATCAATATATTGGCGGCGTCGAGCACGCCATTTTGCATTTGATCTATTCGCGTTTCTGGACAAAGTTCATGCGCGATCTCGGTCTTATCACCAACGACGAACCCGTGGAGCGCCTCTTTACCCAAGGCATGGTGATCAAAGACGGTGCAAAAATGTCGAAAAGTTTGGGGAACGTGGTCAGCCCGGACGAAATGGTTGCGCGCTACGGCGCCGATGCCGCGCGCCTCTACAGCCTCTTCGCCGCTCCACCGGACCGCGATCTCGACTGGCAGGATTCCGGCATCGCGGGCATCCAAAGATTTTTGGGTAAAGTCTATCGTTTCGTGACCCGGAACGCCAGCGCGGCCTCGATCGCTTCCGTAGACACGTTGTCGGCAGCATCTCTCTCGCCGGCAGAGCGCCAGATTCAGCGCAAGCTCCACCAGACGATCAAGCGCGTCAGCGACGACTTTCAGGGTCGCTGGCACTTCAACACTTGCATCTCTGCCATCATGGAGCTGGTGAACGCCCTTCACGCTTACGAGGAAAGTACCACCTCCCAGGCCAAAAGCACTTCGTCGGCTTTACTTGCCGAGGTGCAGCGCGATTTGATTTTGTTACTCGCTCCCTTTGCGCCATATCTCGCCCATGAACTCTGGGAGATAATCGGTGAGAAAGGGAGTTTGCTCAAAGCTCCTTGGCCAAAATATGATCCTGCTCTCGCCAAGGAAGAAGAACTCGAAATCCCGGTGCAGGTGAACGGTAGATTGCGCGGTCGCATAGTAGTGCCCGCTGATGCTGCGGAAAGCGTTGTCCTCGATCGCGCGCTAGCCGATGAAAAAGTGAAATCGGCGATCACTGGCAAGCAAATCGTAAAGAGGATCTACGTTCCCGGCAAACTCGTAAATATCGTTGTCCCAAGTGGGAGCGTCAAGTGAGAGCGCAGCATGCCAAACCAAAAGAAAAACGGGTTCGCGAAAGACGAACCCGTTTCGAGCGAACTTAGTTATTACTCTCCTTCTAACACCAGAGTTTGCGTGCGGTTTCCAAACTCGATTTCATCAAGCGCTTTCG
>DASRWO010000318.1:0-5807 GCA_035654555.1 Candidatus Deferrimicrobiaceae bacterium
CGAGAACATGGTGGGACACAAGTTGGGCGAGTTCAGCTTTACGCGCAACTTCAAAGGCCACTCGATGCGGGCGGCGACGGAAGTGGCGGCGAAGCCGGCGGGGATTCCGGGAGGGCCGGGAGCGATTACGCCATCGGCACCTGCGGCGCCGAAGGCATAAGGGGAGACGCGAATGGAATTTCGAGCGGAAATGCGTTACTTGCGAGTCTCGCCGCAGAAGGCGCGCCTGGTGCTGGAGCTGATCAAAGGGCGCAAGGTGGAAGAGGCGCGCAACACACTGCTGTTCACTAAGAAGCGTGTGGCGGCAAGTATTGGCAAGCTGTTGCAGTCGGCGCTTGATAACGCGAACTTCCTGAGTGCCGAGAAAAATCTGGATGTCGAACTCGACAATCTGTATGTGAAAAGCGCCATCGCGAATGATGGTCCGCGCATGAAGCGGATTCGTCCGGCGCCGCAAGGACGAGCGTTCCGCTACGTGCGGCGCATTTCGCATATTGAGTTGGTGCTGGCGGAGCGCGGCGGGAGTAACGGTGCGGGACACGCTTCGGGCGAGAAGCGCACGGCATCGGCTGGCGCTCCCGCGAAGCGGCGGGCTCCGGCGGCGAAGAAAAAGACAGCAGGCGCTTCGAAGAAGAAGAAGGCGGCTGCGAAGTAAAGCAACAGCAGGTTCCTCACCCGTCCTTCGGGCGCGTTCGGAATGACAAGTTTTAATCGGAAGTTTTGAGTCCGGATTTGGTGAAACAGGTTAGGGAAGCGGATCTAGGAGAAGCAATGGGACAAAAAGTCCATCCTTATGGTTTTCGCCTCGGCTATACCAAGCCGTGGAAGTCGCGCTGGTTTGTGGAGCGGGACTACGACAAGCTGCTGCTGGAAGACGTCAAGCTGAAGAATGAGCTGAAGGAAAAGCTCAAGTCGGCGGGCGTGAGCTCGATTGAGATTGAGCGTCCGGGCAACAAGCTGCGCATCATTATCAAGACGGCGCGTCCTGGAATCATTATTGGGCGCAAGGGCGCGGAAATCGACAAGCTGAAGGCCGATCTGCAGAAGCGCACCTCACGCGAGATGTTTGTCGATATTCAGGAAGTGCATAAGCCGGAACTCGATGCACAACTTGTCTCGGAGGCGATCGCGCTGCAGTTGGAGAAGCGGGTTGGTTTCCGGCGAGCGATGCGCAAGGCGGTGGATTCAGCGCTGCGCTTTGGCTGCAAGGGGATCAAGGTCCGGGTAAGTGGACGATTAAATGGAAATGAAATCGCGCGCTCGGAATGGTATCTGCAGGGGCGTTTGCCGCTGCACACTCTGCGCGCGGATATCGAATACGGATTTTCGGAAGCCAGGACGACTTACGGCGTGATCGGCGTGAAGTGCTGGGTGTACAAAGGTGAAATTCTTCCGACCAAGAAGAAAGAACAGCAGGCGGGCGTAGGCGCGTTTTAAGGAAGCGAGCCAAACGCGCTATTAGCGCGTCGCAAAGAACGCGACGCTTCGCGCGGCTCGCCCAGATCCTTCGCGAGACCAAAAGCGTCTCGCTCAGGATGACAAAGGAATAAAGGGCTGACTTTATGTTGATGCCAAAGAAAGTGAAGTACCGCAAGCAGCAGCGCGGGCGCATGACCGGAAAAGCCTGGCGCGGCAGCACGCTTGCGTTCGGCGATTTCGGGCTGAAGGTGCTGGAGCCGGGATGGATTACCGATCGCCAGATCGAAGCCAGCCGCGTGGCGATGACTCGATTTGTGAAGCGCGGCGGGAAGATCTGGATCCGGGTGTTTCCCGACAAGCCCGTTACCAAGAAGCCGGCTGAAACCCGTATGGGTAAGGGCAAGGGCGCGCCCGATCACTGGGTCGCGGTAGTGCGTCCGGGAAAGATTTTGTTTGAGATGGAAGGCGTGACGGTGGTGGATGCGACTGAGGCAATGCGGTTGGCGTCGCACAAGCTGCCGCTGCGTACGACTTTCGTCAAGCGCGACGTAGCGCATTAGACAGCAACTACCAGCTTTCAGCCGTCAGCTATCAGCAGAAACGACGGTGAAGGAGAGCTGAAGGCTGAGAGCTGAGAACAATTTATGAAGGCAGATAAAGTCAGAAACTTAACCGACGACGAGCTCCAGCATCAGGGGCGGGATCTCGCGGACCAGCTGTTCAAGCTGAAGTTTCAGCTGAACATGGGGCAGAGCGAGAGCCTGAAGAAAATTCGCGGATTGCGCAAAGACATCGCGCGGGTGAAAACGATCCAGGGCGAGCGCACGCGCGTGGCTGCAACGGAGAAACGATAATGGCGGAAACCGCAACAGGGAAAGCTACGCCGAAAAGCGAGCAGGTGCAGGGGCGGCGCAAAGAAGTGGTGGGAGAAGTGGTCGCCAACCGCATGCAGAAAACCATCGTGGTGAAAGTCACGCGCAAGAAGGCGCATCCGTTTTACGGACGGGTGGTAGCCCGCAACAAGAAGTTCTACGCGCACGACGAGAAGAACGAGGCGCATGTGGGCGACGTGGTGAGGATTGAAGAGACGCGTCCGCTCTCGAAGCTGAAGCGCTGGAAGTTGAAAGATATTGTGCGCAAGACGGCGCTGGTGCCGGAGACTGCGCTGGAGCACGAAGTTAAGTAGCGGATTGAGATCAAGGGGATTGATGCCATGGCTGTGATGATGAGAAGCATGCTGGAGGTGGCCGACAACTCCGGCGCCCGCAAGTTGCAGATGATTCTGCCGCTGGGCGGTTCGACCGGGCTGAACGCCGGTCTGGGAGACATAATCACAGCGGCAGTAAAGGAAGCGGCTCCCGATGGGCAGGTGCAGAAGGGCAAAGTGGTGAAGGCGGTGATTGTGCGCACCCGCAAGGAGCACCGGCGGCGCGACGGCACCTATATCCGCTTCGACCAGAATGCCGCGGTGCTGATCAATGATGCGGGCGAGCCGGTGGGGACGCGTGTTTTTGGTCCGGTGGCGCGCGAGCTCCGCGATAAGCGGTTTTTGAAGATCGTGTCGCTGGCGCCGGAAGTGATTTAAGAATTGGGTAATTGTGCGATTGAGTGATTTGGCGATTGAAAAGCGAGCGGCGCTTGCGATTTTAAATCGCCCAATGACTCGATCGCCCGACGGCTCAATGGTTAACTTACGAAATTAGGTTTAGATAATGCGAACTGCAAGCACTGTACAAAAGCGAGTCGATATCCGCCGCAACGATAACGTGAAGGTCATCACGGGGCGGGATAAGGGCAAGGAAGGGCGCGTGCTGCGCGTGTTTCCCAACGACAACAAGCTGCTGGTGGAGCACGTGATGATGGTGAAAAAGCACGTGCGCCCCAACCCTCAGCGCAACATTGCGGGCGGCATTGCCGAGCAGGAAAGCCGGATTGCATTGTCCAATGTGCAGCTGGTTTGTCCTTCCTGCGGGCCGGTACGGATTGGGCATGAAGTGCGAGGCGATCGGAAAGTCCGAGTCTGCAAGAAGTGTGGAACGACGCTGGATAAATAGCGGACATTTGCATTATCAATTCTTACGAACCGGTAACCACTCCGAAACCGTGGGAGGAAGTTGAAAAAGCGAAATGGCGAAAGAAAAAGATAAAAAGGGCTCGAGAGAATCGTCGCAAGAGCAGAAGGCTCCGGCGCAGGCGCAGCACAGCGCAAAGGAGCGTCCGCGGCTGCGCACCAAGTTTGAGAAGGAAGTTGCGCCCGCCCTGTTGAAGGAACTGGAACTGAAGAACACGATGGCGGTGCCGCGACTGAACAAGATTGTGGTCAACATGGGCATGGGCGAGGCCACGCAGAACTCGAAGATTCTTGATCCCGCAGTGAATGAGCTAGGGCAAATCACCGGCCAGAAGCCGATTGTGACCAAGGCCAAGAAGTCGATTGCGGCGTTCAAAGTGCGCGAGGGGCAGGCCATTGGAACCATGGTGACCCTGCGGGGCGACCGGATGTATGAATTTCTGGACCGGCTGGTGAATATCGTTCTGCCGCGCGTGCGCGACTTCAAGGGTGTTTCCACGAAGTCATTTGACGGGCGCGGTAATTACACGATGGGTCTGCACGATCAGCTGATCTTCCCGGAGATTTCCTACGAGAAGGTCGACAAGATGAAGGGCATGAACGTCACCATTGTGACCACGGCGGCAAATGATAACCAGGCGCGGAGCCTGTTGAAGCATCTGGGCATGCCGTTCCGGGCGTGAAGATTTCGAGTTCAGAATAATCAGGTAATTTTAAGGATTTCATGACTACAGCAAAGCGAGTGAAAGACGCGAAGATCGAGAAGAAGTTTGAGCTGGCGCGCGACAAGAAAGAGAAGACTCCGAAGTTCTCCAGCCGCCGGCACAACCGCTGCAAGATTTGCGGACGACCGCGGGCTTACCTGCGCAAGTTCGGGGTGTGCCGGCTGTGCTTCCGCGGGCTGGCGCTGCGCGGGGAGATTCCGGGAGTTTCGAAGTCGTCGTGGTAGTGGGCGGGGGCTGAGGAAACGGAGATCCTTCGCGAGACAAAAGGCGTCTCGCTCAGGATGACAAGCGCTAAAGGGCGTCTCGCTTGGGATGACTGGCAAGTAAGAGAAGTGAGTAAGCAAGCCGCTGCAGGTTCTCCGCTGAACGCGGAGCGAACGGGTGGCTAGAGGAGAAGCAAACGATGAGGTTGACCGATCCGGTCGCAGATATGCTGACGAGGGTGCGCAATGCGCTCCAGGCGCGGCACCAGAAGGTGGACATTCCAGCCTCGCGGCTGAAGCTAGAGATTGCCCGCATTTTGAAAGAAGAGGGCTACGTCTCCAACTTCAAGCCGACGGAAGAGGAAGGTCACAAGGTCATCCGGATTTATTTGAAATACGGCGCGCACAACGAAGCCGCGATTTCAAAGGCGGAGCGCGTGTCGCGTCCTGGCTGCCGAGTGTACGTGCGGCGCAGCGAGATTCCACGCGTGCTGGGCGGCATGGGGATCAACATCCTCACCACGCCGCGGGGAGTGATGACCGGACGCCAGGCGCGTAAGGAAGGCGTGGGCGGCGAACTGTTGTGCGAGATTTGGTAGAGACGCAGCTATCAGCCGTCAGCCATCAGCAAGGCACGGTTGAAGGTTGAGAGTTAAAGCTGAGATCTGAAAACTTATGTCACGAATTGGAAAAAAGCCGATCCCGATCCCCAAAGGGGTGACGGTCAAGATTGAAGGCAATACCGTGCTGGTGCAGGGGCCGAAGGGCAAGCTGGACACGCCGCTTCCGACCGGCATCAAGGTTGAGCAAAAGGACGGGAATCTGGTGGCGATCCGCGAGAACGATTCGCAGGCCGCGGTGCATGGGCTGGCGCGCGCATTGGTCAATAACGCGGTCGAAGGCGTGACCAAGGGCTGGACGCGGGAACTGGAAATCGTGGGCATTGGCTACCGCGCCGAGATGAAGGGCAAGGGGATGGTTGTGTTTAATCTTGGTTATTCGCATCCCATCGAATATCCTCTGCCCACCGGCGTTGAAGCGGCCGTTGATCCCAAGCAGACCAAGGTCTCCCTCACGGGAATCGACCGCCAGCAGGTGGGACAAGTGGCGGCGGAAATGCGTTCGCTGCGTCCGCCCGATCCGTACAAGAACAAGGGCGTGCGTTACGCGGGCGAGAGATTGAAGAAGAAGGTCGGCAAAACAGGAGCGAAGTAACCCGTCGTTGGTCGATAGCCGTTGGCCAACGCGATGACGACAGTTACGGTGTGGAGTCTTTGGCTAACGACGAACGACGAAGGACGGGTTCCATGTTTACCAGGAAATCGAAAAACCAGAAGCGCGGACACATTCACGATCGCATCCGCAAAAAGATGCAGGGAACGGACGCAC
>DASRWO010000319.1:0-4187 GCA_035654555.1 Candidatus Deferrimicrobiaceae bacterium
GAGATTCAACCTCATGTGTCCGCACATCGTTGCGCACCGTATCGGCCTCATGCCAACGAGTCGGCGCGATCGGCTCCGGTTCCTCGAACGGTTGTAGCGACTCCGACGAAGAGGTCAGAGGCGCGCCGCACATGCCGCAGAATCTTTGCGGGGCGGCATTTTGTTGTCCGCAGGATTCGCACTGCACCAGGGACCGCTCCGACCTGCCTGCTGAACCCGGGAATGAAACGTCCGCGGCTTCATCCTCAACCTTCGGCCATATGGGTTCGCTGCTAACGCTTGAGGCGGAAACTGGCAATGATGAATTGTTCGACAGCTCGCGAACCAGGTCGGATACCGCCTGAGCGCGCTTTTCCGGCGGGCTGGTGAAATAGACCTCTGCCCACCGTCCCATATGCGCCGCTAGGAGGGGATTGACCAGCGGATTCAATTCCGTATCAGGCAAGATCCCTGGTCCGGCTTTTGTGTCGTGTATGGGTTGGGCCACCGTTATTCTCCCCAAGAAGGCGATAGGTATGATTGCACTCCCGCCAAACAAGGTTGTCAATCCCTGGCCGGGACCGACGATTTGCTTCAATCGCATGCCCTGCGGGACGCGGGTTCGAACTGGTCCAACTGAGCTTCGTGCTGACTGGTGAATCTGCCTTTCGGCGTTTTTCCATACAGTTCAGAGCCTGGGCAATAGTAGAGAGCTGTGTGAGTATCAATCCATACCTGCGTGCTGGGATTCCCGAGATACTTGTATTCCGGAGCTTCCGGTGCTTCGGCCAATCCTAGGTTGATCAGCAGTTTGTCGAACAGGGAAAGGTCGTCCGCCGGCGGTTTACGCCGCAGCGCACTGCCAGCAGCTGTGGGCGCCCCGTCGGTCGCTCGTGCGGAATGGTTCGATAACATTCCCCAGCGAATGGCAACCAACACCAGAATTACCGCGACCGCGAGATAAAAATCTCCGCGCCGTGCTCGCCAGAAGCGCACGAAGGCACCGGGGGAGCGTGTCTGGCCCAGAGCCTCCAGAAAACTACGGGCTTTCGCGGCCGAACTCCACGGCGCCTCTGGTTGAGTCGCCAGTGCGAGTGTGCTGTCGGGATTGTGTGGCGCGGCCTGCAATTCTTCGAATGCGGGTAGTGGGACGCTTTCTTCGGCTTCCTCGGCAATGGCGGATGTTGCCGGCAGCGCATTATTTTCTTCTTCTTCCAGCATGGGCTCTGGCAGCAGCGGGAGAGAAAACGCCTGCGCAAACTCGGCGGCATTCTCTATTGGGTCTACCTCGACGATCCCGTCTGTGCTTGGCTCGGTAAAGTCGAGCACGTGTTCAGGCGGAGGAGTAAAGGGAAGTTGCTGACTCGCCTGATGCATGTTCAGGGCCGATGCCAGTTTGCTCTGCAGTGTGGAAGAATCACGCTCACCGATGCGCGGAGCTCCGCATTTGCCACAAAACTGTTCTTCATCGATCAGCGCGTTGCTGCACTTCCAGCATGCGGCGCTCTCCGTGGCACTGGCCGGGGCCGTATCGGCTTTCTTACTAGCAGTCATCGCACTCTGATCTCTAGGTGCTTCAACCACGCGGCCCGCCGGTTGGCCACTCGCTAAAGCGGCAAGATTGGGTTTGATTTTCTCAATCGCGGCCAACATGGACGAGCGCTCCGCCGCCATGGATTTTCTGAGCTCCAGCCCGGCATCCCGGCCAAGCGCTTCGGTCACCAATCCTGCCATCAGTTGACAGGTTTGAATATCCTGCTCCGCAAAGCCGTTCAATCGATCAAAGTAAAGTTCGAGCGAGCCTGCGGTGTGGCCATCGTGATAGATAGGAACTGCAATCAGGGATTGAATCCCGCGCATGCGGCACAGGTCCGAATCAATCACAGAGGCCGTGTTCACGTTCGGCAGGCGCAAGACTTCACCATTGCGCACGCAGGTGGCGCAAAGCGCCGTCTCCAACAGAACCTCGGTTCCTAAGGGTGGCGCCGCAGCGCCTAGGCAGGCGCGGTAATAAATGGTTTTTCCTTCCAACGTTGCAACGGCCGCGCCACTGCCGGCCGCAACGCGAACCGCGGTTTCGCAGACGAGCGCCATGGCCTGGTCCGCGTCAAGATGGCGTGTCTGGATCTGGCGCTGCGTTTCCACGATCTCCGCCAAGGTGAGGGCATAGTCTGGAACGATCCGCGGATCCTCCTCCGCGGCGTGCGCGCTCTTTAGCGCTCTTTCGGCCTCCTGCTCCGGCTGGACCGTCTTTTCCCTGTCCTCGTCTAGGCCCAGTTTCATCTCGCGCACTTGTCGATTGTGCTCTTGCAGCAGGTAGGCAGCTTCTAGAAGTTTTCCAAAAGTCTGCTCATCGAGAACGGATTTTGTCTTCTCGTTACTCACGGTTGGTTTGGTTTACTTTGCCGCACGCCCGCAGCACTGGAAAAATCTAAATTGATTCTAGTGCAATTTATGCGAAAGCGAATCCATTTCCAAACCTGACCGTGCTCCAAGCGCCGGTTCCTTCGGGATCAGTTTCCTTCTGTGCTTTCCGGTAGATCCGCCCTATAGGACTTTGGAGGCAGCAGGAATTGGATGCCGAAATACCCGAGGAAATAGGATTGGTCGCTGCGCGAGGCTTCAAGACCGCGTCCTGCCATGAGGAGCAGGACGACCGGACTATGCAGTTTATAGCGGCCGCCAAAGTCTAGCGTGGGCTGGTTCACGGAGGGATGAAACGTGTGTTGATAGTAGAACTCCATATCGAGTTCCAGCTTCTTGGTGATATCGCGTCCGATCACCAGTCCGAGAAATCCGCCATCTGGCCCTTTGTGGACGAACTGATAGCCCATCTCATAATTCACATCCACCGGGCCAATTTTTTTCGAGAATTCGACAGGGAGAAGGAAAGATTCGCTTGCCGCAGTGATGCCACGGCGGACCGCATCGTTGGGGTTATTCAAAAAGAATTGCGGGAAGACGGAAATGTTAAGCCCCGACTCTCCTTTATCGTAGAAACGCCACTTTACGCCGGGATTGGACTGACCCAACCCATATTTGGCCGGGGCAGAAGGACTTTGAACCCGCAGCCAGGCATTCTCGTATGTGAGTTGGATGCGGTCGCCAATGCCGAAATTGATATCAACGTCCGGGGTGTGAGTCACCGACTGATCGCTGAAGAGGAAAGGAATGTAGCCAAGATTGATTTCCCAGTTCAGATTGCCGGGCGTACCGGGATCGTTGGTGAAGTAGGGAGGACCACCTTGGGCGAACGCAGGAGCAAGGGTCAAAAAGAAAAAGAAGGCGCTGAATATCACGCTTCGCTGCGTTTTTTTGGCGCGAGGAATGCGGGGCAGAAAAAAGGCAAGCGGCTTTTTGAGAACGACTTCAGCCCTTGTCCAGCCCCGATAAATCCGTACATTTCGCATATGTCTTTTCGCGTGTACCTCGAGTTTGACCTGTCAGGATAGCGTCTGCGCGGTCAATGGCAGCTTATAACATGCGGGGAATGGCCGTAGGTTCGCGGTAGGGCATAATTGTAATCAGTGCTGAAAGCGGCTCGTGCAAAAGGGATGGCGTTACCGGCGTCCGCCCCAGATTGAAGCGGAGCCAGCGCGCTCGATCCATTTTGGGAAAGCATACTTCTTCTTCCAGCAAACTCAAGCTTCGATCTGCAGGGGTAACCATCGCGGTAGATCATTGGCAGCAGCGACCCTCGTAAATACATGACAGTAAATAGGTCACATGGAACGCTCACATCGGATTCCGTATTTGGGCTTGGCTTACTCGCGCCCCGGTTGCTGCCAGGTATAGGCGAATTTCAGCTGCATGGCCCGAGATAGGTCGGGCGTCTCATCCCAATCCGGGACGGTCGAGCCTGGCAGGGCGTTCCAAACTCTTCTGCGAGCTAAAGTCTTTATCCCTAAGTTTAAGTAGCCGTTAGACCTAGCCACAGCCAAACGATGAGCGAAAGTTTGGCGAAACAGGTGCTATAGCGAAAATGGCAGCAAGATCAACACAATCGAACTGCTCGGGAAGGAACTTCATGATGGATCTCAATGGGATCAAGGTCACGCCGAGAGACCAGCAGGTGCTCAACTTGCTGGTCCAGGGATGCAGCAATAAGGAAATCGCCGGCCAGTTAAGCATCAGTCCACGTACAGTGAAGCAGCATCTGCGAACGCTCTTTCTTCGGGCGGGAATCCGCGACGGGCGCAAGCGAGTGA
>DASRWO010000320.1:0-5189 GCA_035654555.1 Candidatus Deferrimicrobiaceae bacterium
GGTGCAGGGTGTGCAGGTTTCGCAGGGTCCACGGAATGAGCGGAGCGAGCGAAGTGATGACAAGAATAATTCCAGCGCGGAGAATTGGAGCGAGATGAGGCGCGTTGACGCTTTTTCTTCTCTTAATCATCGCGCTGACAAAAAGGAAGAACAGATATGCGCCGATCGCGGCGAGCAGAATTCCACCATCGGGGCGCAGCAGTATACAAGCTCCCATCGAAAGTCCGCAGCCAAACCAAGGGGCCATGTTCGATTGCGAGGTAGTCTGCGATTCGGTTTCTGCCCGCAATCTGGCCGTTCCGAAAATGGCGAAATCCAGGGCAAGGGCTGTGAAGAAAATTTCCAGGGTCTCGGTGAGAACCGCAGCCGAGTAATTGGCGAGGAACGGGCAGAGAGCAGCGAGCATGAAAGCTGCTTTGGCGGCTCTCTCCGAGAAGATGCGGCGCGCTATATCCGCAATCAGGAGGCAGGTTCCGAGATCGAACAAAAGCTGAATCAGCAGAACTGCGCGAAAATTACTCCAGCCGAAGACGGAGAAGATGGCTGCGAGAAAGGCAGGATATCCCGGCAAGCGGGAGAGCGTGGGCATAACATGGCCGGAGTTGGTGATCCCATAGATCCCATATTGCAGCCAGTTCATGGCGATATCGGCGTAAAGTCGGGAATCGTCGACAACGCCGGGGAAGTGCAGCAGAAAGACGAGGCGCAGCGCAACCGCGGCCAGGGTCGCCGCAAGAAAGAAGCGAACATCTTCACGCAGTAGTTTCAGCACGCTGAGAATATAGCGCGTTGCAGTCAACTTGGCGCGCGGCAGGCGCATCTGACTCGACAAGCAATACTGGGCGCGCCTCGTCTTCTGCCTCCTCAAGAATTGACCACTTGCCGTCCGCGGCATACGATAGGCGATTGACTATCCATGGCTGAACCCGTCTTTTATGATCCGCAACGCGCTCGCTGGAAGCGCCTGAGACGCATGGCCGACATTGCTGTCGCGGGGCTCTCCGCACTCATTATTTTATTTGTATACACGGCGTTGCGCGACGAACGTTTGCCGGAGCTGCTGTTTTCTCCGCAGAAGCGCGCGTTCAGGGCATTGAAGGAAAACGAGAAAGACAAAGCGCGCGAGCGCCTGAAGAAGCTGGCCAATCGCTCCCACCGTAAGTCGAAGCTGCCTGCCTCTGAAGTGAAACTAAACCAGCAAGAAGGAATTCGGGCGGCGTTTTATGTTCCCTGGGATGCGGCAAGTTTTTCCTCCCTTCGCGATTTCGCCCGCCAGATCGACTTGCTTTACCCCGACTGGCTTCACGTGCTCACACCCGACGGCCGCCTGCAGGGCGTGGACGACCAGACCAATAAGTTCTTCGATGTCGTGCAAAACAATCGCGCCCGCTCGGTAGATGACCGCGTGATGCCATTTCTGAAGGCAGACGACCCGAGCATGGAAGTCTTCCCCATGGTGAATAATTTCAACGGCACCGATTGGGTGGGAGATATTACCGGGTTTCTCAATAATCCAGATGCGCGGGCGGAGTTTCGAAAGGAAGTGGGAATATTTCTTTCTTCGGACCACTTCCGCGGCTTGATGGTTGATTTCGAAGCTTTCCCTACCTCCGGGCAGAAAGGTTATGTCGCGCTGTTAAATGAACTTTCGTCAGACCTGCATGCGCGAGGGATGAAGCTCTATGTAAGCGTGCCCGCGCATAACCAGGAGTTCGATTACGCCGCCATCTCTGCGCCCGCGGACGGCGTGATCGTGATGAATTACGACGAGCACTATCCCGGGGCCGCATCGGGGCCGGTCGCTTCGCAAGACTGGTTCGTCGACAATCTGAAGTTTGTTGCAAAGGTAGTTCCCCGGGAAAAACTGATCTGCGCCATCGCCAACTACGGCTACGACTGGGTGCTCAAGCCGAAGAAAGGTAAGCTTCCGCCGGATGCCCATGACAGCTCCGTCAGCGTGCAGGAAGCGTGGCTGGCCGCCCGCGACTCCGATGAGGACGTGATTTTCGATGACGATGCTCTGAATCCGCATTTCAGTTATTTGGATGAGCGCAGTCTTCGCCATGACGTCTGGTTTTTGGATGCCGTGACGGCGCTGAATCACATGCGGGCCGCCCAAACACTGGGTATTCAGACCTTTGCTTTGTGGCGGCTCGGTGGCGAGGATCGATCGTTGTGGCGTATTTGGGACGTTCCTGGCGATGCCGGCGCCGCCGACAAAGTGCGCGATGTGCCTCCCGGTCAGGATGTGGATATGGAGGGTCAGGGAGAGATTCTTCGCATTGAGGACCGGCCCACTCATGGCATTCGCGACCTGACCATCGATCCCAAGACAAAACTGATCACCGACGAAAATTTCCAGAACATGCCGGAACCTTTTCGGGTAGGACGCTTCGGCTACAGTCCGAATCAGGTTGCGATTACATTTGACGACGGTCCTGATCCCGAGTGGACGCCTAAAATTCTTGATGTTCTCAAGCGCGAGCACGCGACGGCCACGTTTTTTCTAATTGGCATACAGACCGATAAATTCCCAACTCTGGCCAAACGGATTTACAACGAAGGCCATACGATCGGCAATCACACCTTTACGCATCCGGACGTAAGTAATATTTCCTCCGGCTACATGAAGGTGGAGTTGAATCTCACGGAGAGACTCTTCGCCAGCCTGATGGGGATTCGCGCCACGCTGCTGCGGCCGCCTTATGCGATAGACGAAGAACCCGACACTGCCGATCAGGTAAAGCCGCTCGAGTTCGCGCAGGACATGGGCTACATCACGGTGGGCAACCGGATCGATCCCAACGATTGGAACGATAAGCCACGCCGGCACACGGCGGAGGAAATTTCTTCTTACGTGCTGGCGCATCTGCCGCCCTGCGCGGCCGGCGATTTGCGCTGCGGCAACATCGTGCTGTTGCATGATGGCGGGGGGAATCGCGCGGAGACCGTTCGTGCGCTGCCCATGATTATCGATGGCATTCGCGCGCGCGGATACTCGGTGGTCCCGGTATTTGAGTTATTTGGCAAGACGCGGGCTGATGTGATGGCGCCTTTGAGCACGGGGCAAAGATGGGCCGCACGCCTCGATGGGCTGGGGTTCTGGCTTTTCGAGGCTGGCATTGTTTTGATCACGTGGATCTTTTTCCTCGGCGACCTGCTGATGACTGGGCGTTTGGTTTTTATCGGAACCGCCGCCATCTACGACCGGCTGCAAGAGAAGATGTTTGGCAAGCCGGCGGAAGTAGCTTCCTATAGGCCGAAGGTGGCTGTTCTCATACCGGCCTACAACGAAGAAAAAGTTATCGTGCGGACAATTCGCGCCGCGCTCAACTCCGACTATCGCAATCTACGCGTAATCGTGATCGACGATGGTTCCAAGGATAGCACTCTTGAAGTGGCGCGGAGTGCCTTCTTCGTAGAGGAAGATGCTGGCAGAGTTCTTATTCTTACGAAGCCGAATGCCGGCAAAGCTGAAGCTCTCAACTTTGGCATCGAGCATATTAAAGACGCGGAACTTTTTGTCGGCATCGACGCTGACACCGTCATCGCGAGTGACGCTATCTCGCGCCTGGTGCCGCATTTCATCAATCCCAAGGTGGGTGCTATCGCGGGCAATGCCAAAGTAGGGAATCGCGTGAATTTGTGGACACGCTGGCAGGCTCTCGAGTACATCACCAGCCAGAATTTTGAGCGCCGCGCTTTGGACGTTCTGGGAGCGGTCAGCGTAGTGCCGGGTGCGATCGGAGCGTGGCGGGTCTCCGCTGTGCGCGAGGCGGGCTGTTTTCAGATCGACACCGTCGCCGAGGATGCCGATCTGACCATGGCTCTATTGCGGCGAGGCTACCGGGTAGAATATGAAGACATGGCGTTGGCCTACACTGAGGCGCCTACTAATGCAAATGGCTTGATGCGACAGCGGTTTCGGTGGTCCTTTGGAATTCTGCAAGCGGTGTACAAACACAGTGGGGTGTTCGCCCGCAAAGGTGTGCTGGGTTTTGTGGCTCTGCCGAATATTGTGATCTTCCAGATTCTGTTGCCGCTGGTCTCGCCGCTCATCGATATCATGTTCGCCTTCGGCGCCCTTTGGTATTTCGTCCAGAAATACTTTCATCCTGATTCGACGGACCCGGCCAGTTTTCACAAACTCGTAGCGTTCTTCTTTGCGTTTCTGGTAATTGACTTCCTGGCGTCGGCACTGGCATTCGCGCTGGAGCGACGGAGGCCGGATGATAAAGAAGATGTCTGGCTGTTGAGCCAGGTGTGGCTGCAGCGATTTGCTTACCGGCAGTTGTTTTCTGTAGTCCTGTTTAAGACGCTGAAACGTGCGCTCGAAGGGCGCAGATTTGCGTGGGATAAGTTAGAGCGGACAGCTGCAGTGAAGCGTGTGGCGTCGGAAGACCGGGAATCGGTAAATGTGCCGTAGCTTCTCTGCGCGCTACGATTTTCACTCAACGGAATAACAAGGGCGCAAACTCCGCCAGATTCCTTCGCCAAACCATCCAGGTGTGCATCCCGGGAGTTTCAATACCCGTGTGATTCACACCTTTGGTCTTTAACCATTCCCGCAGATTGCGATTGACGGTGATCACATGGTCGTCGGTGCCACACGCGATCCACAAGAGATGAATCTGAGGGTTAGCCTTCGCGTCGAGCGCGGGAAAATCTTTCTCGAAGTCTTCAGGGATGCCGCCGGAACTGAACGCGCCGATCCAGGAAAACTTGTCGAGATGATTTAGACCCGTGAGCAGGGATTCCGAGCCGCCCATGGAGAGTCCAGCAATTGCACGTGCATTGCGATTCTTGTCGATTCGGTATTCGCTCTCGACCTGCGGCATGACTTCCGTAAGCAATGCGTCACTGAACTTCTTGAAGTTGGCATCGCGCAGTTCAGGGTGATTCCATGCGCCCCACGCCAGACGAACAAAATCCATGGTGCCGTAGCCCAACGGCATTACCACGATCACCGGCTTAACTTTCTTTTGCGCGATCAGATTGTCCAGGATGACGTTGGCGCGGCCGACGGCGGTCCATCCGCTGGCGTCATCACTGTAGCCGTGGAGAAGGTAGAGAACGGGATACTTGCGTTTGCGCGCTGTGTCGTAACCCGGCGGGGTATAAACGTAATAATCGCGCTCGTCATCAGCTACTGACGACTTGTAGAAATGATGATGGATTTCGCCGTGCGG
>DASRWO010000321.1:0-6260 GCA_035654555.1 Candidatus Deferrimicrobiaceae bacterium
CAAAGCCAAGCGCCTTGCCCATTTCGCGCGCCGCCATGCGATTGCGATAAGTGATGACGTTCGCCGTCATGGCCGCGCCGCGCTCGCCATACCGCTGGTAAACATGCTGAATAACTTTTTCGCGCTCGTCGCCGCTGGGCAGGTCGAGATCGATGTCGGGCCACTCGCCACGTTCTTCCGAAAGAAAGCGCTCGAAGAGAAGTTCCATGCTGATGGGATCGACGGCCGTGATGCCGAGCGAATAACAGACGGCGCTGTTGGCGGCCGATCCGCGGCCCTGCACCAGAATGTTTTGATCACGGCAGAAACGAACCAAATCCCACACAATTAGAAAATATCCGGCGAGCTTTAGTTTTTCGATGAGCACCAATTCTTTTTCGATCTGTCGCCGGGCGCGGGCCTGCACGTCAGCATTCGCGCGGCCATAACGCTCGCGAAAGCCTAACCAGGCGTGTTCCCGCAGAAACGAATTCATCGTCTCGCCTTCAGGCACGGGATAGCGGGGAAATTCGTAGCCGAGATCGTTGAGGGTGAATTCAAGGCGCGAAGAAAGTTCGAGCGTGTTGTGAATCGCTTCAGGCAAATCGGCGAAGAGTTGTTGCATCTCTTGCGGCGATTTCAGATGACGCTCGGAGTTGCGTGCCAGCAAACGTCCGGCGGTCGAGAGTGTGCGGTGATAGCGAATGGCGGTGAATGCGTCACAAAGTTCACGATCTTTCGCAGTGGCATAGCAGACGCCATTGGTGGCCAGCAGAGGAAGATTGAGCGAGCGCGCAATTGCAATGGCGGAGCGGTTGCGAGTTTCTCCCTCCCGACGGAAATGGCGCTGCAACTCGACATACACATGGCCGCGACCAAACAATCCAATCAGTTGCTCAACTTGCCTGCGGGCTTCGTCAATTCCGCCATGCTGTAAAGCGGCGGCCAGAGGCCCGTCTGCGCCACCGGTCAGGCAAATCAGGCCGGGGGCGTGCTCCTCCAGTTCTTCTTCAAGGGCCGCGCCTTCCCCTTTTTTATTGCGCAACTTCATTTTGGTGATCAGACGACAGAGATTCTGATAGCCAGTGCGGGAGGAAACGAGTAGAGGAAGACGGGAGAAATTGCCGATTGCCGATTGATGATTGCCAATTTGAACACGTGCAATGGTGGATTGCTGATTTTTGAATGTTGGTGGATGGAGGTCACACGTGATTTCCGAGCCGATGTGGGCCTTGATTTTTAGTTTTTTTGCCGCCATGTGAAAACGCGGCATACCGTAGACCCCGTCGGTATCGAGCAACGCCATGGCGGGCATTTGGAGCCGCGCGCAGGTCCCAGCCATATCCTCAGGCAGGGAAGATCCTTCGAGGAAGCTGAAAGCAGTGCGGGCGTGGAGCTCGATGTACATCAGTTAAACCTTCGCCACAGAGGACACAGATAAACAATCAACAAACAGCAATCAAAAAATTTCTATGGCTCAGTCATACGTGCCTTCCACGAACCACCCTCCACCAAGCAGATCGTGCATCAGGCGGTAGAGAGCGACACCATCTGCATTTTGCAAAGCGATATCCCATTCATCGCGCGCCCAGGCTTCCCGCTCCCACCAGTCGCCGGAGGAGCGCCAGGGGCCGGCCTTCCAGAGAACAATGCCCTGCAATTCTTTTTTCTTCGGACACACCACGCGGGCGAGTTCTCCATTTTCCATAGTTACTATGGCTCGTAGTGGAGGACGGAACATGCGAAGGGCGGCGATGGCGGATTTATCTTCTGCTGCGGTTTTTAAGGAGAGTTTTTCCTGCGCAGATATTTCTTGCGTCAATCCAGGCGCGAAGCGCCGCATGCGGAAGCTTTCCGCACGGTGCGCATCCAGCAACTCCAGCGAGCCCACGCTAGATTCACCAACCAATCCGGCAATGCGCGCCAGTGTGAGTTCCAGTTTTTCCGGTTCAGGCGTTGGTGGCAGAAACAAACCGGCTTGCGCTGATCGTGGCCGCGCCGGTTCCGCTGCAAGATGAATCTTCAGAATGGGCGCACCCGGTGGATGCGCATTCAAATCCAGTTGCAGCAGCTTGAGAAAAAGTTTTGGATCGAGCATAGGAAGAGGAAGACTGAGAGTGCGATGAAATTGAATGGGATAAGTTTTCGAGTTTCGAGTTTCGATCTCCGATTGCCTGGAGGATTGCTGATTGCTGATTACTGGTGGTTGATTGAAAAATGAGAAGGTTTCGAGTTCCAGCGTAAGCCGTAATTGTTGCGTGTGCAGCGCGCGCGAGGCCAAACGCGCACAGATGTTCTCCAGTAGCCGATTCAAAAGAAAAGCTAATGGCTCTAGCAGTACGATGGGATATTCCAACTCGATTGCTTCTTCAAATATCGGAGGCATCTCCACCGGCACCAGCGTGCGCGAAGCCGCACCCCGCGCCAGTTGCTGCAGGCGCAGGCCTTCCTGGCCCAGGCGCTCGCTCAAAGCAATCGCCGGCAGCGCGGCCAGCTCTCGCAGATTACGCACGCCCCAGCGATCTAAAGTTTGGAACAGCATTTCCTGCGAGCCAGATTCACTTTTCTGATCGTCGTCTTTCTTCCCTTCATATCCACCGGCAAACAAAGCTTCTACGGATAGAGATCCCAAAGATTCACTTTCTCTGCCTGCTGGAATTACGGTCACGCCGGAAAAGCCGCGAGCCGCGATTGCGGCAACATCAGGATTCGAAGCTACGGCGACATTTCCATCGATTCCAAGTTCTGCGGCGCGTCGAAAAAGGTTGCGGGCGATTTCTGGCAGCGAGCCGAACAGAGATTCCATGCCGGCCAAATCAAGAATTACGGTGTCAGCTGCAGCATCTTCCACGCACGGGGAAAACGATTGTGCGCAATTCAGCAAAGCGGCGTGCGCCACAGATTCCTGCAGCGAAGAGCGCGGACGCAGCGTCAACTCGTAACATAATTCAGCCTGGGCTTTCGTCATTCCCGCCATAATGCCCACGCGCTTTGCACCTTCATTCACCGCAAAAACTCTTTCCAGTGGAGGCTTGCCTGCAAAAATGGCCAAAGCTAGTGCGCGCTGTTCCGGTTCGGCGCGCAACAATGCAGCCACAGGAAAATTCGGCACGAAGATGCAGGCAAAGGGCATGGCGGCATAAATCCAGTGAGCGAGAAATCATTGATTCATCAAAATCTTCATCCCGCCCATGCGGTTTTGCTGGTGAATGTAATCTCGGCGGAACGAACCGGTTTGCGCTCCATGCGCGATCGCACCAATTCCGCGGTGATTTCCACGTTAGTAAGCAATTGCGCGTGGGCAGGGATATCATTCGCAAAGTTTTCTGAAACATCCAGTTTTAACGCTGCCAACTTAATCAATAAGGAGGAGCAGTTTCCGGCAATGGACTGCCGCTCAACTGCCAGCAGCACAGTAGGTGTATGTTCTATGGCACGGCGAAAACGGAACCAGGTAGCCAACGGGATGCGGCGCGCTGTCTGCGGTGGCAAATCGCCAAGGTCGAGCACGATCAATCCAAAGCCTCCACTTTCAAGCAGCAAATCGGTAACGCGCAGAAGTTGCTCCAGGCGATGCTCAGCGGAGTGCGAATTCTGCCCGCAACGCACCCACAGCAGCCGGTCCAATTCAATCCCAGTTGCGGCGACCGATTGGGGATCGAGAGCATCGCTGGCATCGACGACCGCGCAAAATTCTCCGCGCTGGGTTGTAGCAGCAAGTGCGGACAACATCAAAGTGCTGCGGCCGGAAGAGGCAGGACCGCAAATTTCCGTCAGGCAGCCGCGAGGCAGGCCTCCGGTAAGACCATCGATGGCGGCAATGCCGCTCGATACCATTTCCGGCCTCGGACGCACCGTCAGTTGCGAAGCTGGAGTGATGCCGGCAAGTCTTGCGTCATTGAAGGCCTCAGTAGAAACGACTCGCTGGGGCGGACGCGCCTCGCCGAAAAGCTCGTTCCCGGTAGGCTGCGGACAAACTTCGGCGCCATCTTCGCTATCAAATACAAAAGGACGGCCTTGGGCCGCCGAAGTGGAAAACACTGCGGAACACATAAAATTCCTCGGGAAGATTTCAGGGAGCACCGGAGTTGGCAGTCCGGAGGCTTTCGCTTTTTATTCGCCTAAGAAATTGTGCCCCTGCAGGCGGAAGTTGTCAAGCCATATTCCTGGTTTGTTGAACCGGTTTATTTCCCGCTGTAACTGACTCTCCAGATCGAGTTCGATCCGTCGTCACTCACCAGCAATGAGCCATCCGGAGCTACTGTTATGCCCACGGGACGCCCCCACACGTTGCCATCCGGCAATACAAAGCCAGTGAGAAAGTCTTCATATCCGCCGCTGGCGTCACCCGTCTGATGCAACGGCACCCGAATTACTTCGTAGCCCACGCGCACTGACTTGTTCCAGGAGCCGTGCTCCGACGCGAAAATATCGCCCTTATATTCGGCAGGAAATTGCTGGCCTTCATAAAAAGCAAATTCGAGCGATGCATTGTGCGGCTGCAGCAGCACATCGGGGACGATCACTTTATCTTTCAACTCCGGATGTTTGCCTTTATGCCGCGGATCCTGATGGCCGCCCATGTACCACCATGGCCAGCCGTAGAATCCACCTTCCTGCACATGCGTGATGTAGTCTGGGACCAAGTTGTCGCCCAGTCCATCGCGCTCATTCACTGAGCACCACAGCTCGCTGGTCTGCGGATCTATCGCAATTCCGCCTCCGGCATTGCGAATGCCATAGGCATACACACTCAACCTGCAGTTTGCCGGATCGCATACTAGAATGTCGGCACGGTCCTTTTCCCGCGGAGTCGTGTCTGGATCGTCCACGTTTGATCCAGAGCCTACCGCCACAAACATTTTCTTTCCATCAAGCGAGAACGCTACAGCACGCGTCCAATGCCCCCCCGGGCCTGGCAGATCGGCTACATGTTCCGGCGCTCCGCTCGCCTTCAGATCGCCGTTGTGATAGGCAAAGCGAACCACTTCTCGCTCGTTGCCCACGTATAGCCATTGCGGGTCAGGTCCGGGAGGATAGAAAGCCAGGCCATAAGGGCGCTTCAGACCGCTAACAAAAATGGCGGACTGCTCAGGTTTGCCGTCACTGGTCAAGCCGCGAAACACACGAATACGTCCGGGATCACTTTCCGTCAGAAAAATGTCGCCATTCGGAGCCGTGCGCAGAGTTCTGGGATTGTCGAGGCTCGAGGCATATAACTCCACTTTGAATCCGGGGAGAGTCGAAGGCCAGACGTTCTCTGGACGTGCCACCAGCTCCGGGCCATTGTTCGAGGATTGAGTCGCGTAAGGAGGCGGCAGATCCTTTACTGTAATTTTGCGAGTTGTGCCTGGCTTTTCATAGCGGAAGTCGGTGAAGGGCGGGGTCGGCGGGGGCGCCTTCAGCTTCGACGTGCTCATATCGGCCAGCGCTGGTGCGCTTGCCTCCTGTGAATTCTGCGACGTCGCTATCGATTTCACATAGCTAACAATCTGCCAACGTTCATTCGCCGGTAGAGCAGCCCAAGATGGCATTCCATTATCTTTGTCACCCTTGGTAATGAACCAGAACACTTCCCCTGGAGCGACTGCCTGCAGTTTCCCATCGACGAGGGATGGAACATTCCCTGTACCTTTTCCCGTCTGTCCGTGGCAAGAGGCACAGTCGCTGGCGTAGAGCTTCCTTCCCGCCATCGCAGCGGCGGGTTGACCTTCATAAGGACTTTTTGTCGCGCGGGCGGAAGCTGGGGCATTATGAAACGCGGCGTCCACATCTTGCGCGGCGAGCAGCAGAGATGCTGATAGCAGAAAGGCTAGGGCGATAATTGTGCAGGTATATCCAAGTGAGCGCATGGATCCTCTCAGAAGCATTTTTCCTCAGGGATTTAACTGAAACGATTTAACCCGAAACTTTGGTGGATTAGCAAGCCGTCACAATTGCGGAAGTTTTGTCTGGGGCAAAGCGCCATCCTGCGCGCGTCGCGCCAGTTCGTAAGCCTCGCGCGGGTCGCTTTGGGCGCAGGAGCAGGGATACGCCAAACTTGTCCCAACCTCTTGTGCATGTAAATTGCGTTGGTAATGGCGCGACTATTTCCGGCGCGATGGGTTTGTAAATTGCTTGTTAAAGATACAACCTTGTCTGTCTGAGACTTGATCAGAGTGCAAGTAAGCCGTATAAGCTAAAATACATAAACCCACAACCCAAACATTGCTGACGGAGATTTAATGCGATCCTGGAAGGTTCTTCTGCCACTTCTGGCCTCATCTTTGTGCTTCGCCGCC
>DASRWO010000322.1:0-6445 GCA_035654555.1 Candidatus Deferrimicrobiaceae bacterium
CCTCGCCCTTGACAGCGCTGAATCCGATGCCTTCAGCGATGGCGACCAGCAGTCGCTCGAATCGGTGGCCGATATCTGCGCAACCGCGATTCAAAATGCCCACTACGTCGACCGCGTCAAGCAACTGGCTTATCTGGACGGTCTGACAGGAATTTTCAACCGCCGGTTTTTCGAACTCCGCATCATGGAAGAGATTGAACGCGCCCGCCGTTACGGAACCGGCATGGCCGTCATCATGGCTGACATCGATGAGTTCAAGCGATTAAACGACGAGTTCGGTCACGTGCTCGGTGACGAGGTCCTGCGCCAGGTTTCATCTCTGTTTCATCAGCAAGTGCGCAAGGTGGACGTGGTATGCCGCTATGGCGGCGAAGAGTTCGCCATCCTGCTGACCCAGGTCAATCCTGAGCAAGCGATGGCCGTGGCCGAGAAACTTCGCACGATGGTGGAAGGCTGGCAGTTCCCGGGCGTGCCTCGCACCGTAACCATCAGCGCCGGAGCCGCAACTTTTCCCGAACATGGCACCAGCCGCGATGCCCTGGTCCGGGCCGCCGATAACGGTCTGTATGCTGCCAAGCAGGCGGGACGCAACAAAGTCTGTCTGGGCCCATTGGCTCACCGCCATGCGGCAAGTCTCTAACCTGCCTTCACTTCAATAACATCGATTCAGCGTTTTATCGGCTAGATTTCCACCCAGTCTCCCTGCATCTGGTGACGGAGCCGCTCCATATCCCGCTGCAGTTTCTGACGACTCTTTTCCAGTTCCCGCCGAAGTTGAGGCTGGAGCTGCCGCAGTTTTTCTGACTGCTCCCGCATTTGCTTTTGCTGCGAGCAAACCGCCTTGCGGGCTTCCGCTGAGGCCTTGCGACTTTCTTCCCGCGCCAGTTCCATGGCCGGCCGAAGTTGCGCAATTTCGTTTTGCACTTCGCTCAACTCGCTTCGAGTCTCCGCATCCATCTCAGGCGCTTCAAAACTTTCCTCAACATTCTCGCCGGATTCTTTGTGTCCGGGCAGGGTAAGCATCAGCTTCTGCTCCCGCTTGTCGCGGATCACGCTTACGCTCACCGACCCCGCACTATGGTCGTGCAAGGCACGCGTGAAGTCGCTGGTGTCGTGAACCGCCTGATCGCCCACCCGAACGATGATGTCCCCCGCGCGCAGCCCTGCCTTATCCGCCCGGCTGCCTCGGTCCACGGACCGCACCAGTACTCCGCTTCCGTCCTTCGCGCCAAAAAAATCTCCCAGTTGCGGCGTCAGGTTCTCTACCATCAGCCCACTGCGCATCGACGAATGCGCATAAACCACGGTAATGTTTGGAATGTCAAAATCCGGCAAGTTGGGAATTGGAGGAATGCTCGGGATCGGCGGAATCTGCACATGGAATCCCTTATCCATCGAGTCCATATTCGACCATTCCTTGCCGCGATCCGCCAGTTGCACCTTGACCGTCAGCGGCTGGCCGTCGCGGCTCACTCCCAGCGTGACCAATCGTCCCGCCGGCGTCTCCCGGATCATCCTGTGCAACTGGGTTTTGCTTTCGATGGCCGTGCCGTTCATGCTCACAATAACGTCATGCTCCCGAAGGCCGGCCTTGCCTGCCGGAGCGTCCTGATCCACCATCGTCACTTCAACGCCCTTTTCTTCCTTCAGCTTCAGCACCCCGAGCCGGTCGGCCGTAATATCCGCGATGTCCACGCCAAGATAGGCGCTGCTGCCCGAATCCTCGCTGGGAGCGCCGTAAGGCTGTGACGAGTCCACCGTCCATCTTTGTGCAGCTTGCGACACGTTGAACAACAACGGCAGCACCGCAATCGTCGTCAAAATTTGTGTACGCATCACCAGCCTCCGAAACACTCAGTACAAATAACCCACCACAATCATTTGCCATCCTGAAGCGGGCGTCTTTTGCCCGCTGAAAGATTCCTGTTACTGATTCGCTCGCCTGAAACAAATGTCCCCAGTCGTTGTCCGCACCTTCAACACCGGGCCGCCTCCGTTCAGACTGCCCTCAGCGTTGAGCGTCCGCGGCCCCCACTTATCGCCCTCGCTGGCCACGTGGATGTCAGGAAAGTCCGATGTAATGTGATGCCCATTGCCCAAATCGACGCTGGCGCGGACCGACAGCGCAACACCCGGCGCAATGTAAACTGTAATGTCTCCCGCGGAAGTCTCCAGCTTGGAATCGCTGGCCGGAGCGCCGGTCTTTACAAACTTCACGACAATCCCGCCCGCCCCAGTCTCCACCTGCGCTGAGGGAACCCCGTTAAGTTCAATTCCACCCCCGCCCGTCTGGGCGTGCACGTGGCCCTTAGCGGACGCGAGATGAATGGTGCCTCCGCCGGTCTCAATTTCCGCCGGGCCGCCAATATCCCCCAGGTCGATGTTTCCGCCCCCCGTCTCCGCCTTTACCTTGCCGGTGCATTGCCGCACCTCAATCCCTCCGCCGCCAGTCTCAATGCTGGCTCCCTGCGTCGCGGAAACAATCTCGACACTGCCGCCGCCAGTTTCCGCAGTGATCATTCCATTGGCGTGGTGTACCTTAATCGATCCACCGCCGGTGTGCAGCCCAATATCTCCGTTGATGGTTCCCACATCGATCGCTCCACCCCCGGTCTCCGCGTGCGCGCCGCCGCCAATGTCATCGAGGTGCATACTTCCGCCGCCACTCTCCGCCTCCACCCGCCCAGCTACTCCGCTGGTGTCAATATTGCCGCCCTCGGTCTCGATCTTCACCAAAGTAATCTCCCGGGGCACATTGATGGCGAATTCTCCCGAAAACTTGCGCGGCCGTCTGCCCTGCCAATCGCCCACAATCCACGCGGTGTCTCCGCGTACGTAGGCATTTACCTTGTAGGATTCAAACTGGCGGCGGGCGTCCTGTTCAGACGAATTATAAGAACGAGTATGAACTACGTAACTGATGCCCTGCAGCGACCCACCTTTGACGGTCACCGATCCCACATCTACCTTGACCCGCAAAATCTTTACCGCACTCAGCGAACCCGTGAGTTCCTGGCTCCACGCGTCCCCCTCCCGGGACATGCGTGTTTCCTGCGCTAATACCAGGGGTGCAAGCATGGCCAGCACGCTCAACACCCCGACGAATTGTGGCAAACGTTTCAAATATTCCACCTCTGTTTCTTTTCTTTCCTTGTCAATCCAAACTTGTTAGCCGCCCACCAGATCAATCGATCTCCGGCAACTGCGCCAGCATCGTCCGCGCCTGCGACTTGATGTACTGGTTCTGATCCTTGCCCGCCAGCGTCATCAGCACGCCGCGTACGCTGCCATCGGCCTTCACCGGCTCGATCAGATGCATCGCTTCAGTCCGCACTCCCGGGTTCGAATCGTTCACTAACGCTTCCAGCACCGCATCCCGTACGTGCACATCGTCCTTCACAAAACTTCCCAACCCGTCCAGAGCCTTCAGCCGCACCCCCGGATTCGTGTCGTAGCGCAGCGCATAGATCAGCGCATCGCGCACCTGCAAAACATTCGGCTTCTGCGTCAGCAGATCCACCGAATCCATGCGCACGCCAGAATTGTAATTATTCCGTGCCGCGAACAGCAGCAACTGCTGGATCCGCTGATCGTTCAGCGAGCCCTGCGTCTCCAGAGTGGAAACCGTGTTGTACTTGATCTGGATCTGATTCGTTCCCGGCTCTTGCGTGACGGACTGGATGCCGGTGATCGAAGCCTCGGCGGGTGCCGAAGCTGTGCTGGTAGGTGAATTCGCCGCCGGATGAAGAAATACTTTGTAGGATGTTCCCACTCCGCCCGCGAAGCCAACAATTAAAATCGCCGATGCGAGCGCCGGTGAGAACCGAACCTGCCGCAGCCAGTTCGTCGGATCGAACGCTAAGCGCCGCCAGAATCCGCCCTGCTCGGCCGTTTCCAGCGCCTCTTGCAGGCGCATGCGCGAAGCCGTCAGCAAGTTAGGTGTCGGCTCACCTGTCGGCTCCTGCGACAGCAGATCGTGAAACGCCTGCTCCGCCTTCAGTTCAGCCGCGCAGTCGGTGCACCGCTCCACATGCTGCTCCAGCTCATGCCGAACATCATCCGCCAGCTCGCCATAAACCTGCAGCGTTATATTTTCTCTCACCCATTCGCATTTCATATCTGTGTTCCTTTTCCCGCTCGTGTTCCTTCCTCTGGCGTCATCCCGAAGCCCCGCGTTTTCACCAGCGGGCCGAGGGATCTCGCGTGGGGAATATTCATCTCATATCCGCCAGCTGCCCACGCAACTTCTGCGTAGCCCGAAACAGCGTATTCTTCGCCGTCTCTTCCGTGGTATGCAAAATCTCGCCCACGGTCCTCAGTTTCAATCCGTGATAATGCTTCAACTCAAAAACCATCCGCTCCCGCGGCGTCAACTTTTCCAGCGCTCCCGAAATTCGCGCTCCCAATTGCCGTCGCAGCAAATCCCGCTCTGGATTCGCTCCCGCCCGCCCATCCGGCACCTGCTCCAGCAGGTCGTACTCTCCGCCATTGCCATCTTTGGCTACCGGCGCATCTTCCTTGCGCACCGTCTTCTTCCGCAAGTGATCCAGGCAAAGATTAGTGACGATCCGATAAATCCAGGTATAAAACGAGCACTCGAAACGAAAACTTCCGATGTTCTTATACGCCTTGAGGAAGGCGTCCTGATAAACGTCCTGCGCGTCCTGCTCGGTGCCGGTGAGATGCAATGCCAGCCGCAGCACGGCCTGATCGTAGTGACGCACCAGTTCCTCGAAGGCTCCGCGGTTTCCGCGTTGCGCTTCGCGGATCAGAATCGTATCGTCAATGCGGCGTTCTTGCCCAGCCATGCGGCCCCACGCGGGGTCCCGTTTCTCGCTGATTTTCTCCACTCGCTCGGACTTCGTTCTCGAGTGGCTCCCTGCACCAACCGCAAGTGTTACTGCCCAAACATCGGCCGGCATGTTCTTGTCGTTTTCCTATACCGCCCGGTGACAATGCCGTACCCGGGCTTGCATTGGAATAGACGCTCAGCGAGCGGAACCGTGAGCAGAAATTATAGGCTGGGGAGCAGACTTTCGGCTTGAAACACAATAACTTGGGATAGACTGAGCCAGACTGGGCGCGCCAAATAAACAAACATACATACATGTGGGGACGCCTTCCCTGGCTGTTCAGTCGAGCGGAGCTGGATCGGCATCCCAAACTTCCCTGCGCCACGGGAGTTAGCCGATAGTTTATCCTGCCTGAGTCGATATACTTCTGCCGGCCACCACGATCGGCAGTACGGAGGGAAACCTTGCGAATCCAGATTAGGATTTTGGGCTGCGCGCTAATCGCCTTACTAGCTGCCTTTTCTCAGTCTGTTCCTATTTCGGCGCAAACCGCAGCGCAGGCCGATGCCACCTCCAACCCGCCCAATGAGGCCGAGATTCACGACAAAGCCAGTCATCTGCTAGGACAGATGACCCCGGAAGAGAAAATCGCCCAGTTGTCGCAACTGCCCGGCATGGCCGCTCCGGAATTTCTGGAAAACGAGCCCGGCGGCATGGAAGAAGTCCTCAAGCGCCACGGAGCCGGCTCCATCCTTTGGATTTCCGATCCCAAAGAAATTAACCGCCTTCAGCATGTCGCCGTTGAACAAACGCGGCTGCACATTCCTGTGCTCTTCGGCCTCGACGTCATCCACGGTTACCACACGATATTCCCAGCACCGATTGCCATGGCTTCATCATGGGACACGAAGATGGTGGAGGACGTCCAAACCGTAGCGGCACAGGAAGCCCGCGCTGCAGGAATCGAATGGACCTTCGCCCCCATGGTGGATATCGCCCGCGACGCGCGCTGGGGACGCATGGTGGAAGGCGCGGGCGAAGATCCCTATCTCGGAGCAGCAATGGCGAGAGCCCAAGTTCTCGGATTTCAAGGCGCGCAACTGGGAGCGCCGGACCGTGTCCTGGCCTGCGCGAAGCACTTCGCAGGCTATGGCGCTGCCGATGGCGGCCGCGACTACGACTCTTCCTATATTCCCGAAGAAGAGATGCGGAACACTTACCTGCCGCCCTTCAAGGCCGCCATCGACGCCGGCGTCGGGAGCTTGATGAGCGCCTATATGGATTTGAACGATATTCCGGCAAGCGGCAACCGCTGGCTTTTACATGACGTGCTGCGCGACTCCTGGAATTTTCGCGGATTTGTGGTGAGCGACGCCTTCGCGGTCCGCAGCCTGCGCACCCACGGCTATGCCAGCGACTTGCAGGACGCTGCCCACAAAGCCTTCACCGCCGGCCTGAACATGGATATGGCCAGCGGCACCTATCTTAAATATCTGCCCACGGAATTGCAGCAGAAGGAAATTACGACGCAGCAGATCGACGACGCCGTCCTGCCAATTCTCGAAACCAAAATTCGCATGGGATTATTCGAGCACCCTTACACCGACGAATCGCGTTTGGACCAGGTGCTCAACGATCCTGCGCACCAGCAA
>DASRWO010000323.1:0-2508 GCA_035654555.1 Candidatus Deferrimicrobiaceae bacterium
TTGTCCGTGGCGTCCACATAAGCGGTTCAATATAAAAATCATAAGCCGCATCATAGCCGTGACCACTCCGTGCTTTGCTATAATCAACAACGTTCCGCACGCAATCCGCGTTCTGCTGTTTTCCGGTCGGCAATCCCGCGACAATCGGCGTGAAGCGAACAAGCCTCGCAGTCCGCAATAGAAGCGGATGGCGCGACAAAATGTGGCCAGGTAGCTCAGGTGGTAGAGCGCAGCCCTGAAAAGGCTGGCGTCGGCGGTTCAACTCCGTCCCTGGCCACCACATTTCAAAGTACTGTCCGCGAGAAGGCAAATATCGGCAGCAACACCTGTGCGATTGCGCCAAAATAGCCTGACCATGAACGCGGTTTGGGTGAGGGCGCGTGCTGTGCTCGCCGGCAGTGCACCACAATTCGAAAACTGTTGCGCCCGGCCGGAGGCTCCAGGACCCATGTGTGCGTACAGTCGTCATGACCAGCCACATAGAGGTTGAGCTCGGGTTTGTTCGTCCGTGCCATAGTTAATCTCCGTGGGCCTTTGTTCTTTTTCCACGGTCGAGAAATCCGCGCCCCGGATTCCGGGGGCTGCGCCGGCCTCCAAGCCATCGAGGCCCGCACAACGTATTGCGACTATCGCACCCTAAGTGCTAGGCCGCATCGCGACATTTGAGGATCTTCTGGTGCCCGGGGGGGGCGTATCCACTACCCCGAACTAGTGACTCGGATTCCGGTCAGAAACGGAAATCCCTGAAGGTAGGTGTTTACTGTGCCCAAACGAGGGATAAGGAACCGCGCCCTGGCGGGCGTCAGAGTTGAATAATTCCGCGCCGAACAGCAATGGCAACGGCTTGCGTCCGGTCGCTGGCCCCGAGCTTTTCCATGATGTGTTTAATGTGAGCCTTTACTGTTTCCTCTGAGATAAAGAGTTTCTCCCCGATATCGCGGTCCCGGTTTCCACCAGCGATGTGCTGAAGAAGTTCGATCTCTCGCGCGCTGATGGCCTCGTCGCTGTAATGCTCGGCCAGATGAGCTGCAATTGCCGGCGGGATATGTTTCTTTCCCTGAAAGACCTGGCGGACGGCATTGACGACTTCCTTGGGACGCATGCCCTTCAGCATGTAGCCGACGGCTCCCGCCTCGAGCGCGCGTTGAATCTCAACGTCACCTTCCGAGGTCGTGAGCATTACGAAGCGCGCCGCCGGAAGGTCGACGCGGATCGCGGTCACTGCGTCGATGCCGCTCATGTCAGGAAGCCTGATGTCCATGAGGACGACATCAGGACTTTGCTGGCGGTAGCCTTCGATGGCTTCTTTTCCAGTAGACGCCTGACCAACCGCGGCCATGTCGGTCTGGTTCTTGATCAACAAGGCGATGCCCTCGCGCAACAAAGGATGGTCATCGACACAGAAGACTCGAATGCGGAATTCATCGGCCAGAAGAGCCACCTTTTAGATATCCGAGGATTTGGTTCCCTTCCTTTGAACTGTTCTGGGCGCCGTCCGAGACGCAGGGCTCTGGGTCCGCGCGAGGGATCACCGTGCGCGGATAGTCGTCGTACGTGGCTGCTTTTAAATATGCGATCAGATCGTACCGCTCATCGTCGGTGAAACGCCGGCCGATGCGCCCTGCGCGGGTTTGGTCGTCCGTAAACCAGTGCCCCGCATTGCTGTTGCCGACAGCGGTTGTATTAAAGATAAGCGTGTTGGGAGCAGCGGCTTGCGATAGCCCGAGTTTCTCCGGATCGTATTCGGTGCTTCCGACCTGGAACTTTATGGGGCGCGATTCGCTCAGGAGGGCGAAGATGGTTGGCACCGAACCATTGTGAAGGAATGGCGGCGTCGCCCAGACTCCGACTAAGGGTCGTGCCTTGTAGCCACAGGGTGCCGTGATCACGTTCGAGCGGCCGAACCCGTCAAACGTTCCCCACTGCGTTGCGGGGAGCTGCGCGTCTCGGTAGGCCTGCGTGCGGATGGCATCGGTCACCACCCGGAGACCGGTTGCGGCGTCCGTGTGGCTCGAGAGGCCAAGCTTGGTTCCGTCGTAAGTGGTGCTCCTAAAGTTCGTTGCCTGCATTGGATCGGTCGCAATTACCGTAAGAGGGAGAACCTTGACACTCCACTCCTCGGACTGTGCCCCGGCAATCACGCGGACACCGTGGCATCCCGCGCAGTTCTGCGAGAAAAGCTGTGCGCCACGCTTCGCCCGGACGCCGTCGATCTGGCCAAGGACTGCCTCTGGCCAGCGCGGCGGTTGGAGCGATTCGAGCAACGTCTCGAGCGCGTTGAGATTGCGCACGGGGATGGAGGTCCGCCAACGTTCCGGCTCGGGGGATAAGGCTCCCGTGCCCGGGTCAAGCAGACGTGTGATTGCCCCGACGTCGAGCAGCTTGATCGCCATGCCGCGTGCCAACCCCGAGTGGTCGTCGGAACCGACAGCGTTCGAGAAGCGAATCCAGGCGTGAAACGTGTGACCCTCTGCAAATACGCCCTGGCGCATCGCCGCTGGCAAAGAT
>DASRWO010000324.1:0-2392 GCA_035654555.1 Candidatus Deferrimicrobiaceae bacterium
AATGCAGACGCCGATTCGCGTGCTGGGGGCATCTCTGGCAGGGTTTTTATTCGCTGTGTATCTCACGTATGTCGAAGGCCACGTGCTGGAAACCTGGTGCATTTTGTGTTTGAGTTCGCTGGCGCTGATCACACTGATCACATTGCTGGCGGGTATTTTAAAGGTGCGCGCCGGAAGCCGCGTCTGACGTTTGCCTGATGGGAAGAATCCAAAAAGAAAATAAAATTGGAGTCGTTTCCGACGTGATTCGCGCCGGCGGAGCAACGGGAGACTTGCGACTGCACGAATTTCGCAGCCGAATTTTCAAGAACACTCGCTTCTTGCGGGTGTGGTTGCCTCCGGGCTACGACAATGCCGAAAACGGAGATCGCTACTATCCGGTCCTTTACTTGAATGATGGGCAGAATCTATTCGAGTCATCGACGGCTTTCGGCGGAGTGGAATGGGGCGTGGATGAGACTGCGGATCGTCTGATTCGTGAGGGCGCGGTTCGTCCGGTGATTATCGTAGGCATCGATAATACGGGCAAAGACCGGATTCGCGAGTACATGCCTCACCGGTCGATGCATCCCATGATGCTGCGGGTGCTGGGACGACGTTATCCCGATTTTCTGATCAAGGAAGTGATGCCGTTTGTGGAAAACATCTATCGGGTCGCCACGAGCCCGGAGAATACCGGACTGGGAGGATCCTCTTTGGGCGCGCTGATTGCGCTATATACGGCGATCTCACGGCCGGGAGTGATTGGGAGGTTATTGCTGGAGAGTCCCTCGCTGTGGGCGTCGAACCGGCAAATTATTAAGGAGAGCCGAAGCGTGAGAATCTGGCCGGAGAAAATATTCCTGGCGGCCGGCACGGCAGAGGCCGGAAGTCCCGAGCGAAGCCGTACGGTGGTGGATGATGTGCGAGAACTCGCAGCAATCATGCGGCGCGCGGTGCTTAGCGAAAGCCGCCTGCGGATGATCATCAAGGATGGCGCCAGCCATACGGAATCGGCGTGGGGCGAGCGATTTCCTGAAGCACTGCAGTTTTTGTTCGGAACCCAGACCTAATCGGGCTGATTCGTAATTGAAATCGATTTCCTGCCTGTTGCCCATGTCCAATATAGAAGAGCGCTCATTATGGGAACGGAAAGCTGGAAGTGCGTCCAGCGCGCAAGTGGGCCGAGCAGCGGGAGGGCGAAGACGAGATAGAGAAGAATTTTGAGATGTGCAGTGTTGGCGTCGATCTGCGTGATGAGCCAGTCGGAGAGCAACAGGAATGCCGGCGCGAGAATAACAAGATCGTAGACGGTGAGATGTGGAGCAAGCAGAACAGTAGAAAGTAGCAACGCAGAATACTGCAAAGATAAGGGCAGGCGGCTGCGCCAGAAGGCCACAGTTAATCCCGCGACTATCAATGCGGTGACGACATAAAGCCCGAACGATGCTTCGGGCCAGGGGATAAGCATTGTCCAAAACGTACGCAGGCAGTGGGTTTGGTAGGGCTTTGGCTCCAGAAGCGGCAGCACGTTCGGAATATTGAATAGGATATGGGACCACGCGCGAAGGGCTGCTGAACCGTAGTAGAGCCATGCGACGACTAACTCGGCGGCGGCCGAGAGCAACGCACCGGCGATTGTCTTCCAGCGAAGTGTGAGTAGGAAGACGATGGCGACGGCTAGACCGAGCTGGGGCTTAAAGATGAGACATCCAAACGCGAGGCCAGCGAGGAATTCGTGTTGCTCACGCAGCGCGAAGAACGCGAGTACGAAGAACGCGAGGGCAAAAGCGGACGTTTGTCCCCAGGCGATCAGGTGCCAGAACGCCGGAAATGCAAGCGCGAGAATTAGGATCGTGAATCCATGATTCTGCAGATCATGATTGTGCAGATTGGGACAGGCCCGCCAGACGGGATAACAACACAATCCATAGATGAGCGCGCTGAGACTCAGCCAGAGAGTCAGAGCGACTGGATAAGACAATCGAGCGAACGGCGCAAATAGAATTGAAACCTGCGGCGGATAGAGCGGCAAGTATTGAACGCCGGCAGCCGCGGGAACGCGCTGCGCCGCGATTTCCGCTTGCGCGCGCATGTTGTAGAGATCAACGCCATCGTGAGTGAGCGCGAGCGAACCCAGCGTATAGAAATGAAGAAAATCTGTGCCCTTCAGATTGCCGGCGCGATCAATCAGGCCCGGCGTGGACATGTTCCACAGATAGGCCGACCACAGGCACAGCGCGAGAATCAGTCCGTGGGCACGCAGGCGACCGGCGGTGATCCAGGATGCTGAGATCCTCGATGTCATGAGCCCGCATGATACCGAATTCGCTTCAGGACGGGTCGAAATTCATGGCAGGCGAATCGATCGCCCGGCGTCGCTTGGCCATCAGAATCACGGGCAGAATGAGCG
>DASRWO010000325.1:0-9364 GCA_035654555.1 Candidatus Deferrimicrobiaceae bacterium
AGGCATAGGAGAAGTAATTGTAAATCCTGCGTCCCGCTGAGCCGTCTTTCTTGCAATGCGCCCTGCCGCCGAGCAAATCGCACGTTCGGTTGGTCAGACTGTACAATACCCAACTAGTGGAATACCGAGATAATGCGTGCCATCCCATGTCAATTCTAGTTTCACGAACAAGTAGAGGAATTATGCTTTCCCGAGTCAACGGATGTTTCGCAATTTTCATCTCTCTTATCATGCTCACAACTACGATGCAGGGGAAGACAAGCATTACCAAGCAGGCATTCGGACGGACTTCTGAGGGTGAGGCCGTCGATTTGTATACGCTGGCCGATGGCAAGGTCGAAGTTCGCATTATGAACTATGGCGGAATCATCGTTTCGCTGCGCGCGCCGGATCGCGACGGAAAACTTGACGACGTGGTGCTGGGCTATGACTCGTTCGATGGCTACCGCACGAATCCTGCTTATTTCGGAGCGATCATTGGCCGCTACGCGAATCGGATCGCGCATGGCAGCTTTCAACTCGACGGGAAGACCTACTCGATTCCCAAGAATAATGGTGACAATACGCTTCATGGCGGCATTCGCGGCTTTGATAAAAAGCTTTGGACGGCCCGGGAGATAAAAGAGGGAATCGAACTCACTTACGTGAGCAAGGATGGCGAAGAAGGCTTTCCGGGCACCCTGACGACGATGGTGCGTTACACGCTGAATGAAAATGCGCTGCGGATTGAATATTCAGCGACCACCGATAAAGACACCGTCCTGAACTTGACCAACCATTCGTATTTCAATCTCGCTGGGCAAGGGAAGGGTGAAGTTCTGGGGCATGTGGTGAAAATCGATGCAACGCGGTTCACGCCGGTCGACTCGTCTCTTATTCCCACCGGAGAATTGAAGTCCGTGCAAGGCACGCCATTCGATTTTCGAACACCCCACGCCATCGGCGAGCGGATCGATACAAATGACGAACAGTTGCGGCTGGGCATGGGATACGACCACAACTTCGTGTTGGACCATCCTGAGGGTCATTTGGCGGAGGCGGCGGATGTGTATGAGCCAACTACGGGACGGATTCTGCGAGTGCTCACCACGCAACCCGCGGTTCAGTTTTACACCGGTAACCATCTCGATGGATCGATTACCGGAAAGGGCGGCGTTGTCTACAAGCCGCGATTCGCGTTTTGCCTGGAGACGCAGCACTTTCCTGACTCCCCAAACCATCCTAGCTTTCCATCGACTGAGCTGAAACCGGGTCAGAAATTCCACAGCGTGACAGTTTTACAATTCAGCGCAGGCTCGCGCTGATAATCCGCTGATCGATTCCGGTCCTGAAAATGAAGGCCATGAGGTTATCGCTCTGAGTCGGTTAAATCGTCGCAACTTTCTCGTCCGCTGTTGCCAGGGAGCCTCAGCGGCGATGCTTCCCGCGAGCTTGCGCGGCTTCGCCCTATCATCGAACTTCCCGTTCGATCCTTTCAACCAAAGGTCCTCAGACGGCGAGTTTTATTTGCATCCGCACTATCGCGCCGAGAGGCCGCTGGATAAGACTCTCCTTAAAGTGCAGGCGGCCCTGGACGGCTTTGTCAGCGAAAAATATCATGACCGGATTGCTGTGATTCTTGCGGAGTGGAGTTCGAGTCTGCTGCAATCTCCATTGCAAGTGCAAGCGATCGAAAAGGTTTTCTCTGCCGACTTCGTCGGCTCATCGATAATTCCAGTGGAGTCGCGACCGGTTCGTACCGGGCCGCCGATCGAAGTCCACCAAAACAAATTCGTTCCGGACGCCGAACTCGGACGCGATGCCTTCCTGGAGTCATGGCGTTCCTCTGCCGGCGTTTTTTCGAAGATCGTATCCGCCGAGTTTCAAGTGACGAGGATGCAAGCGACTCCCGCGTCTACATCTCAGGCTCCGCAGCAACTGCACACTCGCGTGCGTTATGAGTTAGTTGGGACTGGGCATGGCTTCTACCGCGAGCAGCGCGTGGGATACTGGGACCTCGAGTGGGAAAGCCAGCCGTCATCATCGGCACCTGAATTCAGGCTCCGGCGTTGGCAAGTGCGGGACGAGACCCGGAGCCGCTCCGCGTCTCCAATTTTCACGGATATTACTGCCGCTGCCTTAGGGCTCAATTCTTCGTACTCCGCTCAGTTGCTGCGGGGCGTCGACCACTGGAGGACGGTTCTCGATGGTGCCTGCGGCATCGACATTTATGGACACAACGGAGTTTCCGTCGCCGACATCGACAACGATGGCTTCGACGATCTCTACATTTGCCAACCCGCAGGCCTTCCTAATCGACTCTACCGAAACCGGGGAGACGGAACATTCGAAGACATTACCGCAACATCGGGCCTGGGAATTCTCGATAACACAGCTTGCGCGATCTTCGCCGATTTCAATAACAACGGACGTCAGGATGTAGTCATCGTGCGGGCAAGTGGTCCGCTCTTGTTCATCAACCAGGGCGACGGGACATTTCGCCAGAAATCTGATGCGCTTCCATTCGCCAACCCGCCGCGGGGAACTTTTACCGGCGCAGCGGTTGCCGACTATGATCGCGATGGATGGTTGGATATTTATTTCTGCCTCTACGTCTACTACCGAGGCACCGACCAATACAAGTATCCTGTTCCTTATCATGATGCCGAGAATGGTCCTCCGAACTTCATGATGCGGAACAATCGCGATGGTACCTTCCATGATGTGACTCAGGAAACGGGGCTCAATCAGAACAATACGCGTTACAGCTTCTGCTGTGGCTGGAGCGACTACAACCGCGATGGCTGGCCCGACCTTTACGTGGTGAACGATTTCGGCCGGAAGAATCTATACCGCAACAACGGCGACGGAAGCTTTACCGATGTCGCTGCCCAGGCGGGAGTTGAAGACATCGGCGCTGGAATGAGCGTTTGCTGGAACGACTTCGACAATGATGGTATCCAGGATCTCTATGTCGCTGATATGTGGACCGCTGCCGGAGAACGTATCTCCTCCCAGGATAATTTCAAAAAAGACGCTCCCGAAGATGTCCGGGCGCTGTACCGAAAGCACGCGATGGGGAATTCGCTTTTTCGAAATAGCGATCCTCACGGCGTGGGCCTTCCAGGAAGTGGCCGTGCTTTCGAAGACGAGACCTCCTCAGCCGGAGTTGGCATGGGCCGCTGGTCGTGGTCGAGCGACGCGTTCGATTTCGATCACGACGGGTTTTCCGATCTCTATATTGCGAATGGAATGATCTCTGGGCCCTCGCATCAGGATCTGAGTAGTTTTTTCTGGCGGCAGGTAGTAGCCAATTCACCAGATCAGGGAAAACCTTCCCACGATTACGAAGAAGGATGGGGCGCCATCAACGAACTGATTCGCGAAGATGGTACATGGAGCGGATTCGAGCGCAATGTTTTCTACGCCAACAATCGCGATGGAACGTTTTCTGATGTTTCCGGGGCGGTGGGATTGGATTTCATCGAAGACGGAAGAGCATTTGCTTTGGCCGATTTCGATCAGGATGGCAGGCAGGAAATCTTCCTGAAAAATCGCAACGCCCCGCAGTTGCGCGTGCTGAAAAATCGGATAGAGAATCTGCCGCCCTCGATCATTTTCCGCCTGCGGGGCACCAAGAGTAATCGGGACGCCATCGGCGCTGCGATCACAGTGGAAACCGAATCAGTCCGCCAGACCCGCGTGCTTCAAGTGGGATCGGGATTTCTTTCTCAGCACAGCAAAGAAGTATTTTTCGGCTTGGGCGAGGCTAGGGGGCCCGCGCGGGCGTCGATCCGCTGGCCGAGCGGCCTTGTGCAGGATCTTCATGACCTTCCTTTGAACCAAAGGATTTGGGTAGAAGAAGGATATGAAAACTTTCGAACCGAACCGTTCAAAGCACCAACCTCTTTCCCAAATAAGCCCGGCATTGTCGAGCGCGATAAGTTCGAGTCGCTTCGCGCTTCGGTTGAGACTTGGTTGCTCGTACCCGTAGCCGCGCCGGATTTTTCGCTTCCCGAGTTGCTTGGAGGAGTGCGGACGCTCTCAGCATTCCGGGGGAAGCCTGTACTGCTGAATTTCTGGACAGCACAATCCTCGGATTGCCTGAAGGACCTCAAGACGCTCCAGTTGCTGACCAGCCGAGAGGAGGCACGAGATCTTCAGATTCTTACCGTGAACACTAACAATGAAGCTGACCCCGCTCTTAGCACGGAGGTGCGAGAGCGTCGTCTAACGTTGCCCATCCTACGCGCCGCAGATGAAGTCTCCGCTATTTACAACATTCTGTACCGTTACTTGTTTGACCGCCATCGCGACATGGGACTGCCTACATCGTTTCTAGTCGATCCGCGAGGCAACATAGTCAAGATCTATCAGGGACCGGTAAACCTCGAACACATAGGAGAAGACTTCCGCGCCATTCCAAAAACCAATTCCGAGCGACTGGCTCGGGCGTTGCCTTTTCCGGGGGTTAGCGAGACTTTTGAGTTCGGCCGAAATTATCTTTCGCTCGGTTCCGTTTTTTTTCAGCGAGGCTACGTCGATCAAGCCGCAGTGTCATTTGGGCTGGCCCTTCGCGATGATCCTTCCAGCGCCGAAGCATGCTACGGTCTTGGGAGCGCCTACTTGAGCCAGAATAAAACGGACGAAGCACGCGAAAGCTTCGATCGCGCGACCAAGCTCCAGGCAAGTTATCCCGATACTCTGGCGAACGCATGGAACAACCTCGGTCTTCTTGCCACGCGGGAGGGACGTACTGACGAAGCGATGCGGTGTTTTAAAGAAGCCTTACGGTCAAACCCGGATCACTTGATCGCTCTCGATAATCTCGGAAATGCCTATCGCCTGCAGAAAAACTGGGACGACGCTCGCAGAATTTTCAGCCGCAGCCTTGAGGTGAATCCATCAGACCCTGAGGCAAACTACGGCTTGGCAATGGTTTTTGCGCAGGCCGACGACAGCGCACGGGCTTACGAGTATTTGCAAAGAGCGCTGAAGGCGCGTCCCGTCTTTCCGGAAGCTTTGAACAACCTTGGAATACTCTATTTGCGTACCCAGCGGCAAGATGAAGCGGTTGCCAGTTTCGAAGAATGCATTCGAGTTGCGCCCAGCTTCGATCAGTCGTATCTGAATCTTGCCAAGGTATATGTGCTCGATGGCGCGCCGGGCAAGGCTCGAGCGGTTCTGGTCGACCTTCTTAAACAGCATCCGAGCCACACGCAGGCGCAGAGCATGCTGGCTCACCTTCCACAGTGATCGTCAGAAACCGTGTCCTTTAATTTTTTGGCGTTGGCGCGCTCAATAAAGTCACAAACATTTTATAGAATCTATCGAGGTCAAGGTCATCCTGCACTTCGACGGGCCGCACTTCGAGCTTTGGTTTATTATGCTCAGTCCAATTCAGAGTGTTACCATAGGCCGCGCCGCGGTCGAGGTCGACATCCATGTAACGCGTTTCCTTTTTGGTGATGAGATTGGCATCGAGCCATGCCGCCGCCGCCAGTTCATCCCACAGATAATTGTAGTTGCCGCGCAAGCTGGAATATTTGGCGATGTAACGCGCTGCAGGCGTGTCGGCCGTCTTGATGCGGTCGATCAAGTCAGAGGTCAAACGCGTTTTCACCGAAATATCCACGGGCGTGCAGACAATCTTCTTCCAGGGCGCCACCAACACGATGTGAGACGCTTCTGGATCGAACCACAGATTGAATTCGTGCGTTGGATTGTTGGCAAACTCGGGATCGTCGGTTCGCGGGTTCAAGCTCCCGCCCATGAACACTAATTCTTTAGCCAATCCCGCGAAATCGGGATCGATGGAAATAGCGAGCGCGAGGTTTGTGAACGGCCCGCCTTCATAGATGGTGATCTCATTCGGAAATTTATGCACCATACGTATCAGGAAGTGAGCTGCGTCTTCGTTGGATGGCTTGGTTGTAGGCATGCCTTCCGGCATCTCTCCCAACTGATCGTGCGGATGATAAAACCTGGGAGTCCAGGCTCCAAGCCACATTATGCTGCCATACTGCTGCTCCCACAGTTCGGTATCCTGCTGTCGTCTTACCAGAGGATATTCGGCTCCCGCCACCACCGGAATGTCGGTTCGCCCGATGAGTTCGAGCATGCGCAACGTGTGTGCCACCTCTGCATGGAGCCACTGGTCGCCGGTCACGACCGTAATCCCCAATACTTCCGTCTTTGGTGATTGGATGAGGAGCAGCATCGACTGCTGATCCGTTCCGCCAGGTCCAGCCGCGTCCTGATCAATGATGATTTTTCGTTTCTCCTGACTCCAGCACGTCAAGCAAGAAGTTAGCAACAGCACGGTCGTAAGATAGCGCATTTTGCAAACGATCATCCATGTCCTCGAGGTCGTGAGTATAAACAAATTTTCTCTTGCTTGGACAGCATCCTGAACTTAAACGAAAGACGACGTGCCTTGAAGCGCATTGACCACAGGCATGGAGTGTACGCTATATGGGCAAGGTATAGCATGCCGACCAATATCGAGATCAAAGCGCTTTTGACGAATCGGGCCGCAGCTGAAGCCGTTGCGGCTCGGTTGAGCGACGCTTCCCCCGAGACGATCCACCAGGAAGATTTCTTTTTTGCATGCAATCGGGGCAGGTTGAAGCTCCGCATATTTGCGGCGGACCGTGGGGAACTCATCCAATATCAAAGGTCCGACGTGGCGAGTGCGCGCGAGTCCCGGTATCTGATCGCGCGTACTCCGGACCCTCAAATCTTGAACGAGATACTCACCGCTACCCTCGGTAAAGCCGGGGTGGTTAAAAAAACTCGGATCCTATATCTCATCGGGCAGACGCGCGTTCACATTGACGAGGTCCAGGGACTAGGAGACTTTCTGGAGCTCGAAGTCGTGCTCTGCCCGGGGCAAAGCGAGCTGGAGGGAGAAAAAATTGCGGCAGCATTGTTGGCAGAGTTTGGAATCTCTCAGAACGAACTGATCGCCGAAGCCTACGTCGACCTCTTGGCTCGGCACGCGGGCAATAATTAGAAGCTAAGAATTGCCTCGATCGATTGCGGATCGCGCCTCCGGCGACTAGAATTTTCGATTAAGCGTGTACGGTTGGGCTTTGTTTTGGCCTTCCGATGCGCACTGTCTTATGGGGCGCTTCCTCATCATTGCAGCCCGCTTTCTTGCGGTTGCCGCACTTTTTCTTTCGCCGATAGTTCTCGGACAATCGATTCCGATGGCACCGGTGCAGTCACAGTCGGACTCTGCCGCGACGGCGACGTTGCACGGCATCGTGAGGGATTCTCTCAACCGTCCCGTCACTGGCGCCGTCATTTGCCTTCAAGGCCAGAGCTCGCAGGGTGTCAAAGTGCATACTGATTCTGTGGGCGCCTATGTCTTTACCGAGGTTCGCCGAGGAAATTACAGCTTGCGCGCTGAGATGGCCGGATACGTATCAGCGAATTCGGGTCCGTTTGTTCTTGAACCGAAAGAATCCAAAGCGATCGATCTGACACTCGAGTTGATTAAGCCGAAAGCGGCGAAATCCTCGGACACCCAGCCTGAATTTTTCGACGAACCACACTTTAATGTCGCAGGGGTTACCGATACCACGAATCTGGGGGGGCATGGTGGTGACACGATTGTTCGCAACAGGGAAGAGTTGGCCCGGCAGACCACTGCTCGCGGTAAGCAATTGTCCGACCGTGCTCCGCGGGATTCATCCCGCGCGGCGATGGAAGAGTCTTTGAGAGATGTAGCAACGCGACTCCCGGAAGACTTCAGGGCAAATTTTCGCCTGGGAAAGCTATTGGTGGAAGACGCAAAACCGGATGAAGGGCTGCCTTATCTCGACCGAGCCTTTCGCCTGAATCCCAAGGATATGGACAACGCCTACGAAATGGCGCTCGCCCGCGCCGACATCGGAGATTACGCGCAGGCGCGCAGCGATGTGCGAGCGCTGCTCGCGGTTCAGGAGAAATCTCATCAGGAAAACGCCGAACTGCATCATCTGCTTGCCGAGACAGACGAGAAATTAGGCGATCCTCTGGAAGCTGTTCGAGAATATCAGCGCGCAGCCGAACTTAGCCCGAACGAGACGAATATTTTCGACTGGGGAGCGGAACTCCTACTGCATCACGCGGCCGAGCCGGCAATAGAAGTTTTTACAACAGGGCATCGCTCGTTCCCGCGTTCCGTTCGGATGCTAGACGGTTTGGGTGCGGCCTGGTATTCCAACGGCTTCTACGATGACGCTGTTCGCAATTTATGCGACGCATCAGACCTGAATCCAGACGATCCGAATCCGTACCTGTTCATGGGAGAAATGCAGGCGGCCGAGACTACGCCCTCGCCGGAGATCGAGGAGCGACTGGCGCGATTTGTCAAACTTCAACCGCAGAATGCCTGGGCTCATTACTATTACGCGGTCAGCCTTCGGAAACGTTGGAGTTCGCCGGAGGAGGTCGCAGACGTCGATCAAGTGAAGTCATCGTTGCAGACTGCGATCCAGATCGATCCAAAACTCGGCCTTGCGTACCTGCAATTGGGCATTCTTTATTCGGAGGAGAAGGACTTTCCGAAAGCTATCTCCACCTTGCGACAGGCAATCGAAGTCAATCCGCAATTGGAAAAGGCACATTACCGTCTGGCGCAACTCTATCGTCTTGGAGGAGAAACCGCGAAAGCGCAGTCCGAGCTGCAAGTGTACGAACAGATAACGAAGGAAAAAACCGAAGAGGCTGGCCGCCAAAGACACGAACTGCAGCAGTTTGTCTATGAGGTGCGCGGTCATACACCTGCCTCACAGCCACAATAGACGGTTCAGAGTTCGGCAGGAATCGGCGCGCTCATTCGGCTCATGTTTCGGCGGTCAGGTCGAAACAGAGCGAAGAGTGAGGCTGACCCGATTTTATTCACCGTACGGAACCCAGATGTTCTTCACTTGAGTAGCGTGCTGCAAAAACCATCGGCCTTCACCTTGCTTGGCGTCGAACCAATCGATGGCACGGCCTTCGTTGGTGAATATCTGTTTCAGATTTCCTGTGGAAAACGACTTGGCTGCCGCAGCATTGGATTCATCCGAAAAACACCAGACTGCGTCAACGTCGTCATGTTCGGCGATGGTCTTGAGGAGCTCAGCGCTGTTTCCCGTGACAATATTGACGGCGCCTCCCGGCAGGTCACTGGTATCGAAGAGCTGATAAAGATCGCCGGCGATAAGAGGATACGTTTCCGCGGGAACAACAACCGCAACATTTCCTGCGGCCAGAACTGGTAAAACAAGAGACAACAAACCCAGGAGTGGTGAATTATCAGGACAGATGATTCCAACCGTTCCAATGGGCTCATTCATTGCAATCGCAATAGTCCGCGATGGCGGATTGTGCACCGCGCCATCGAACTTGTCGG
>DASRWO010000326.1:0-5877 GCA_035654555.1 Candidatus Deferrimicrobiaceae bacterium
CTAAATAGCCATTCTGACGATCTTGTGCGGCAGTCGAACTTTCTCCCGGCGGTTCAGTGGTCGAAGATTTTTTTGCTAGTCACTTTGGTGGCTTTATCTCTTATCCTTCTATCTCTCCCTCGAAGCCCGTTACCGTGGTTAGATGAGATGTTATTTGCTTCTACATCGTTGTCGATAGTCCGAGGAGGACCGCCCGTACCAACGGTTTTGGCTGCTTTCCCTCATACCCTCCGCATCGATCTTTTCTATGGCCCACTGGTCTGTTTCCTTGGCTCACTAGATGTGAGGCTCTTCGGACTCTCGGCCACGAGTTGGCGGCTTTTGGGATTCATGGGAGCGACAGGGACGGTTTTCGCCGCATCGTGGGTTAGCCGATGTTTGGATCGCTCTCCGGTCGTCATGGCCGCGGCGGCAATGCTGGTAACGTTGTCGCAGGGAATGGGAGCCCGCGCCACGAGCGGAAGGCTTGATGCCATTACCGTAATGCTGGAGCTTCTTTCTCTCGCTTGCGCGTTACGTACAATGCAGGTTCACGAGTTAAAGCGCTCCCTGTTTGTCTACGCGCCCCTCGCAGGTGTTTTTTGCGGCTTGGCGGCGCTGAGTACGCCGAGAGCATTTCCCTTCATAATGGGGCTCTTCGTTGCCTTAGGTCTCGAATCAGTGTCGGCCAGAAAGCCGGAGTCGGTAGCACGAACCTTAATTATTGGCACCACTGCGCTCTTGCCGGTCTGGGCGTGGACCCTTAGTCGAGGTATAAGCCCTATCGGTTGGCTTCGCCTTATTGCCGTTTTGAGTCGAGGCGACAAGCTCAGCGTGTCCCCAATGTTGCACGGCTCCTGGCATTTTTTCGACGAGCCACTCGTGCCTCTGGCTTCCGGATTGCTATTCACTTTTGTAATGGTGCTGGTGTTTGGCAGCGCAATTGTAGCCGGGCGTCGTATTCTCCAAACAGAAGGGCGTGATGTCAGCTCCGCCATAAAGTTAGCCTCGATTGGTGTTTTCATTAACTACGTCGCGTCCTTTCTTACGATCGCGCGATTTTGGGATTACGAGATATTTGTTGTACCGCTTGTAATCCCGATTCTGATCGCATGGACGGCAAAGCTTTTGCGGAGTAATGGCCCGAGTCCTCTTGCGAGAATCGTCGTCGGAAGTTGGCTGATCCTGGCCATCGTGCTGGTGACAATACGCTCAGGAAAGGTTGTTGCGTGGCTTGTCTCTTACGACGAGCGCAACCCGCAGCCCTTGCACGATTTCGTTAGCCGTCATGTACCGAGCAATTCGCGAGTGTTTGGGCCCGAGGATTATTATTTTTACGCTGTAGAGGCGGCAGGTTCTCATTATCGTTTCTTGCGGCCCAGGATCACGAGCGGCCTTGTCAGCAAACTCGATCACGATCTCGATTGGCGGGAACAACTGAACGATGGTCGGCCTGTCTACCTGATTTGGCCGAAGGGTGACCCGCTCCCGCACAACTTGGTCCAGGCAAATTTGCTTCTGGAAGCAAGCTTCGCCGCAAAACTGGGAAAGGAACCGGCGCGGTGGCGAAAGGCTGGTTGGGGTTCTGGTTATCCGCCCACAAATTTGTACCGGATTGTTGACAATCCATCTGCAGAGAAGGGTCCCGTAAATAAGCGGCCATAGGATTATCAGACAAGTACAATTACCCGCAATGGATTGGTCCCGCATGGGTAGCAGCCGCTTTCGCCTTTTTGTCCTTTGCTTATTGGCTTGCCTGGGACTTCTGGAGTTTTCACTACGAGGGCCTGTTCGCGCTCTGGGAAAGGATGGCCAGAATTTTAATGACTTTGTTTCACCGTATGAACAGACCCGCGCCTGGGCCTCCGGTCGAGATCCTTATGCTCCGGCTGTCCTGCGGGACCTGTGGCCAACTTCTGTGCGCCCACACTTCGTGGTTAGGGAAAGCGTCGATGGAACGCTGCCTGCAAAACGTGGCATCCCTTCCCCCTACTGGACCTTGAGTTTTCCTCTGCTTCTGCCAATCGCGGAGCTTCCATGGAAAGTGGCGATTTGGTTATGGGCAGTAACGTCAGTTGTAGCTATATTCGCAGTTGCTCTAATTCTCGTCCATCTAGCCGAAACTCGACGATATAGTCCGCTGGCGATAATGATTATCGTATCGGCGTTGCTTTGGGCTCCCCTGCAGACCGCGATTGCGACCTCTAATATTTTTACGGTCGCCTTTGCTCTGGGTATGGGCGCTGCCTTTTGCCTGACGCAGGATCGGAGCAGGCTGGCGGGAATGCTACTGACCTTTACGATAGCCTTGAAACCGACCGTGGGCCTGCCGTTTCTGATTTACATCCTTGTACAGCGCAAGCGCGCCAGAGTGATTCCTGCCGCAATCGCGACAGGGCTCTTGCTGGGGTGTGTAGCTGTCATTCCACACTACGGCGGAACATTGTGGTGGCAGAGCTTCCTGGCAAACAGTCAACGCATGTTCGCTCCCGGCGCAATTGACGATTTCAGCACAGCGAACCCACTCCATTTTCAGCTGGTGAATTTGTCGGTACCGCTGTTTCCGCTTTCGCAAAGCCGGACCCTTGCGGAATTGTCGGCCGCGCTGATATTTGTTGTCGTACTAATCTTCTGGCTTTTTGCGGTTCGCCGCGACTGGCGCCTCGGCCTTTTAGACCTGGCCATTCTCGCATCGGCATCACTCCTTCCGGTCTATCATCGTTTTATGGATGCCGGGGTCCTCCTTATTCCCGTAGCCTGGGCTCTTAGCGAATTGGCAGGAGAATTGAGGAGATCCGCGTCCGCATGCCTCTTGCTGGCAAGTCCGTTTCTGCTACCAGGTGCCAGCGTCCTTCATGAGTTCTCAGAGAGGTATCAAATGCTCAAAAAACTCAGTCGCACCTCGGTCTGGGAATCATTGATCCTTACCCACGAAGCTTGGCTGATTCTGCTGCTGTGTGCGGTGCTGATCTCGGCGCGCTACCACTCTCGAGCTCCGGCACACGTTATCACTTAGCGGTTGTCCGGACAGCCTAACGAGGACGACCGGAGCCACATGTTGAGACTAGCGGGTTGGCTGCAGAAAGCCACGCCCCGGTGCGGGCCGCGAAACAGATTTAGAATTGGGAATTCGAAGATCGGCATTGATTTCCGAGGTGAGGTCGATCAGTAGAAAAGCTGATACCCAAAAAAACAAACAGATATAGGACCCTGGCGCAAACAGCCAGTCTTCAAAAGCCGCATGAATAAGTCCCGCCAATGTGACCAAGGCAAACGGCACAGCATAATGAGAGGCGCTTCCGCTTCTTCGCATCCAAGCGTAAGCGCGAGCTGCGGACCGCATCACCAGAAACACCAGGATCAGAAAAGGCAGAATACCCAGCAATCCCATGTATTCCGCCATCGCCAAGTAGCTGCTGCCGTGTTCGCGATTCGAACCTTCTACCGTGTAGATCGACGAGCCCTGAACAGAAGAGCCCTCGCTCCCCAAGTCACTCGTTCCGAATCCCGTTCCGAACCAGGGGTGCTGTTTCACTGCTGCAATGGTGTCATCCCATGGTGTGTCCCGCGACCCCAAAACTCCCTGGTGCGGACGTCCTTCTACTTTGAAAACGAAACGTCCGCTCAGAGAGTCCACTAATTCGCCCATGTGGGAGGGGTTAGCAACTGCCATGGCTTCAAGAAAAAAAACCGCTACGAAAGTGGCTTTCAGCAAGAGCCGCGGACGGCGTAGACCCATTATGAGCACAACCGTAACAACCGCATCGGCAACGATGGCGGCACGGCAGACGCTGACGTAAAGCAAAACCACGCACAAGGCTAGGACAGAGTAACGGCGCTGGCGTTCGCCCCGGCTCTCAGCCACTAAAGCTGCCCAGAGGAGCACTGGGCCGGCTACAATTCCCACGAAGGCGCCCAAATTGTTGGGATTTCCGAATGGATCATGGCCGGCAAAGGTGAGTATCGCCGTCATGAAAACCAGAACCTCACAAGCAAGAACGAGACCGCGGACAAAAGATGCTTCTCTTCCGGCCAGTGCAACCCGTGCGCCCGTCGAAGCGTACAAAAAGAGCAGCAACAGGCTTCCGGCTTTCAGCGAGGCTGTGAAAGGTGTGCCTGAAGCGCTCGCAGAGGCTAGCGCAGCTAGCACACCAAACAAAGCAACTAAATGAAATACTCCAAAGTGCTGAGTTCGGTTGCTTCTAAGCCAGATGACCGAGCCAGCCAATGCACCCACAGCTAGAAAAAACCAGCGAACCGTAAAACTTTCTTCCGCGAACGGCAGCGCTGTAGCTGCCGAAAGAAAGCACCACATCGTCATCGGAAAGAAAACTGTCTCGAATCGCCATAGACAGGCAAGGACAAGTTCGATTGCAATAATCGCTCCCAGGTACGTGCTGTTCGCAAAATAACCAGGACGTCTCGCCAATTCAAAAAATAGGATGCCAATAATCCCGATCGCGCCGAGAGCGATAAGAAGCAGTCGAAGTTGACTTCGCATAATTAAGATCGCTACTCCGGAGATCGCTCGCAATAATGTTTTGTAATTTTGTCACACATCGGACTGAGGGAAGGAAAACTATTGTACCTCGCAGCGAGGATCACGTGATCCGAAATTTCCAGTATGTCGTCATACCAACCAGCAATCTTGGGGCGAGAACTTATCGCGTACACTGCTCACCGAACTTCGAAATCTCGGTACACAACGCCCAAGGCGTAGAATGCTTTCTCTTGGCAGCGAAACCGGGACGAAGTGCTTAAGGCTCTAAGGGAATAAATAATCTTGCTCTAGCTTGGAAGCTTCCTGCGGAACGTCTAGACATCTGGAGTACAAAAAGGAGCGCATCATGATTCTCGGCATGTCGACTGCAACATACACCTTCCTGCATGTATTGATCAGCCTGGTCGGGATCGGATCGGGGCTGATTGTCATGTTTGGGTTCCTCACTGCCAGACAGCTTAACGGCATGACGGGGATTTTTCTTGTCACTACGGTGCTGACTAGCGTAACCGGCTTCGGCTTTCCGTTCGATCACCTTCTGCCCTCCCACATGGTTGGCATTATCTCGCTCCTGGTGCTGGCGGTCGCAATTCCGGCGCGTTATCTATTTCATCTTACTGGTGCATGGCGTTGGATTTATGTGGTCACCGCCGCCATTGCGCTCTATCTCAACGTCTTCGTTTTAACCGTGCAGCTTTTTGAGAAGCTGCCTGCTCTGAAAGCGCTGGCTCCGACGCAGAAAGAGCCGCCATTCTTGGTGGCGCAGCTTATCGTGATGGCAATTTTTGTCGCTCTTACGATTGTTGCGGCAAGAAGGTTTCACATCCAACCGGTGTGAAGGTTCGCTGGTATCTAGAGAAAGTTTTGCAATGCTTCGGTGGTTTCCTTTGGCCGCTCCTCAAGCACCCAATGCCCGGTGTCCTTCAGGACGACCACCGTCACGTCGGTTGCGACCAGCTTTGCTTGTTGTCCCAGCGCTTCTCCCAACGACTTGTCGCCGCCGATAGTCAGTACAGGGATTGTTAGCTTGGCCTGAGAGAGTTGAGCGAAATCTTTGGCCGCCCGCTGGAACGAAACGAATATTCCCATCCCGCATGCATCCGTCCGGGGCGCGCGTAAGCTGCGCTATAAGCTTTGCGATTCGGCTCAGGAATTGAATGATTCCTATCGGCGGCGAAGTCGTTCCAGAAATAATCGAAGTAGATTCGCTCGCGACCCTTCACTGAAGCCTCCGGCGTCGGACCATTGAAGCGGAAATGCCAAATGTTTGGATTATTGTAAAACCGGCTCCCAACCAGCCACACCCGGAAGGAAAGCATCCATCAGTACAAGTTTTGTCACTTCGGTGGGAAACTGCGCCGCATAAGCGTAAGCCCGATGTCGTGTCCCACGACTTC
>DASRWO010000327.1:0-12898 GCA_035654555.1 Candidatus Deferrimicrobiaceae bacterium
CTCGCCAGAAAGTTCTGCACACTCACGGCGAATCGGCTCGAGGCGAACGACCGATCCTTCCAGCGTAACCGGAGTCTCGATTCGCGGCGTAGCAACCCTCAAATTCCTTACACATTTCCTTTCTTGCCGGGCGATGCGTACGATTATCTTGCATCTCGCGGTCGTTCACGGGCATCTCTACTATGACTTTGCTAGCTTTAGAGAGAACGAAAGGCGTTGACCGGCGATGATTCCAGACGTCCAACATTTTACAGGCTGTTGTTGTCAGGAGTGTTGCCGGTGAAGTCGCAGTGTCTGCCTTTCGCCCAGATCCCGCATACTACGCGGCTTTTCGCTGACTTCCTCTCCTATTCTCCCAACGTTCGACCGTTCTACTCACACTCTCCACACTTCAGTGAATGGCTCAAGTCAGAAGCATCCAACCTGCGGTATGATCCCGGGCGACGCGAGCGCATCAGCGCGATTCTCGAGCGGCAAAACAAATCCTGGGATGCCTCGCCGCAAACTCTCTGCAACATAAAGCGTTTTCGTGACGGCGCCGCGGCAATCGTGACTGGGCAGCAAGTCGGCCTGTTCGGCGGACCTATGTTCGCGATCTACAAGGCCCTCAGCGCGGTTAAGCTGGCGGAGGAAGCAACGGCTGCCGGGGTGGACTCCGTTCCGGTCTTCTGGCTCGCCACGTACGATCACGATCTCAACGAGGTCAATCATGTCTCCGTGCCTGGTCCCGACGGCCTCCTGCGTACGCTTACGACTTCCAGCCACAGCATTCCCGGCTCCCCTGTAAGCGAAGTGCGGCTGGGAGAGGAGATCTTGCCGGTCGTTGATGAAGCCGTATCGTTGCTGGGGGATTCCGACGCGGCGCAACTGTTGCGTGAATCATATCGTCCCGGGGAGACACTGGGCACGGCTTTTGCCCGCTTCTATGCGCGTCTGTTTGCGGCCTGGGGAGTGATTGTTCTCGACGCTTCCGATCCGGAACTGCACCGAATCGCCGCGCCCATCTACCGAGCCGCGGTCGAGCAGGTCTCTGAAATCGATGTAGCTTTGTTGGCTCGCGGACAAGCTCTTGAAGCTGCTGGATATCACCAGCAAGTGAAAGTCACAGCTTCGTCAGTTCTGGTATTCACTTTGCAAAACGGTGTTCGCACGCCGGTTCAACTGCGCGCCAACGGGAACTCTTCTCAGTTTGTGATCGCAGGCGACCCGGCAACCGAGAAGCTGTCAGCCGATGAACTTATCGATCGCATCGAGAGAGCCCCGGAGAAATTCAGTCCCAATGTCTTGTTGCGGCCCGTGGTGCAGGATTATCTTTTGCCCACGCTGGCCTATGCAGGCGGAGCGGCTGAAACTGCTTATTTCGCGCAGGCCGCTGTGGTCTATGAAAAACTACTTGACCGCGTAACCCCGATCATTCCTCGTTTTTCCGCCACTCTCGTCGAACCGAAAGTCCAGCGCGGGCTTGAGAAATTCGAGATCACTGTCCTCGATGTATTCCAGGGCTTGGAGGCGCTCCGCCACACGTTGGCTGAACGGGCCATGCCCGCCGATTTGCAGGCAGCCTTCGAGCGTGCGAACCAATCGGTTGAGAAATCTTTTTCCAGCCTTCACGAAGCGCTGGCCAAGCTCGATCCCACGCTTGTAGAGGCCAGTCAGACTGCCGTTTCAAAGGCACGTTATCAACTGGACCGTCTCCGGGAACGCGCCATGGCAGCCGAATTACGACGCAGTGAGGTTGTCGTGAGAAAGGCGGAACTGCTCAACGATGCTCTTTATCCGGCGGACGGACTGCAGGAGCGAACCATTGCCGGAGTGTATTACGTGGCGCGTTATGGAACCGAGCTTTTGAGGAGTCTTTACGAGGCAATGCACACCGATTGTCTTGACCATCAGATTCTGGAATTGTAGAACTCGACAATTGCTAATGGTTTTCGCTTGTCGCCAGGTAAGTCCAGCCCAGCTATTTCCTCAGCCAACTTTCCAGTTGCGCCAATGATTCCACGCGAACTTCCTGTCTATCTCGATAGGCTCCCGCCACATCAAACAGTACGGCGCGCATGCCCGCGTTCGTGGCTCCTACGTAATCGATCGAGTACACATCGCCCACGTACAGGCTCTCGTCGGCTCGAGCGCTCATGGTTTTCAACGCTGCGTAAAAAATTTCACGACGAGGTTTCTCGAATCCGACGATACCGGAATCTGTAATAGTTTCGAAGCAGTCGGCAATCCCGCAGCGCGACAGAATATTCTCGATTCTCCCATCGGCATTGGAAATTACGGCAATGCGAAACCTTTCGCGGATTCGATCGAGCGCGGGACGCGTGCTGGGTAGGATCTGATCCCAATTAGCCGAGTTCTGCGTGTTCTGCACCAACTCCTGAACTAATCCGTCGCGCGTCTTATCATCGCGGCTTTCATTAAGATCCTCGAGAAAGTAGGAATAGAAGATCCACCAGAAACTGTGATCGACTCGACCCTGCTGCATGTCCCGATCAAACTCAGCCTTGGTTCTGCGCTCCAGAGCCTGCCAGTGCGCAAGCGTGGGATGACGATCACTCGGGATTGGAGCCAGCATCTTCGCTCGGTTGGGAAACAGCAGAGTGTTGCCGATATCGAAGAAAACGAAGCGTACCTCAGGCATCATTCCATCTTACTGAAAAGTTTGCGATGGACGCAGAGGGCAGCGTCCGCCTTTGTTTGAGCATGGGGAAAAAGTGAAAACACGGACACGACGTTTCAAAATGGGCTTATTACTGTTGCCTTGGTTGAGCCATTCTCGTGACCCGTTCTTCGAAAAAATGTAATATCCAATCCAACGGTCCGGCGCAAAGATCAGCCTGTTATGGCTTTAACTTTAACAACCCGTTGGATGGGAGCGTTGGCGCGCACCAAGTATGCTGCGCTGTCTCTATACAGCCTGGCGCGCGTTCCGGCGGTTCTCACGGCTTTGCTGCTGTTGCAGCGTCAACCGAGCCGCCGCAACGACGTTTACAATATTCTTTGGGCGGTTGTTTTTGGATTCGCAACGCTGAATATCTTGAGCCTGGCCGCGCGGCGTTTCGAGCCGAATCGACGCGGGCTCACCTTCGGGGAACTGATGGCGGTTCTTATCGTCCTGCTTTCCATTTTTCTGCTGGGCTGGGAGTTGCTTGGAGTCTTTCACATCTTCCCCATCAAACTTCAACGCTAGGCGCGTTCAGTCCGATTTTGGGGTATGATTCGCAAAGTGGCGAAGAATTCTCCAACCTTCGAAATCACCTGTCCATGCTGCAGCGCGCTGCTGAAAGTGGACGTTGAAACTCGCTCGGTGATCGCCCATACCGCTGCCGTAAAGCCGCGCATGTTTAACGACATGGAGGATGCCGCCCGCGCCATGAAGGAGCAGGATACGCGCCGCGAATCCATCTTCCGCCAATCGGTAGAGGCGCAAAAGCACGCTTCCGAACTTCTGGAAAAAAAGTTTCAGGAGGCTGTGAAGAAAGCCAAAGAATCACCGGACACCGGCAAGCCGATTCGCGATTTCGACTTGGATTAGCGCTTCATTAAAATCAAGGTATGCCGATTCGTCCCTTGCTTCTCGGCCACCGCGGGGCACGGATCGAGAAGTCTATCCCAGAAAATTCTCTGGCTTCTTTTGATCGGGCTCTCGCCCACGGCTGCGACGGCTTTGAGTTCGACGTGCGACGTACCCTCGACGGTCAGCCGGTGATCTGTCACGACGCCTCCATTCAGGGTCGTGAAGTGGCCCAATCGACTGTGCCGACGCTCACGCTTCCTCTCCTGCAAGATATTTTGCAGCGCTACCAAACCAGCGCCTTCCTCGATGTCGAACTCAAAGTTCCGGGGCTCGAATCAGTCACACTCGAGTTGCTTCGCACTTTCCCCGCCAGGCGAGGCTACGTGATTTCTTCATTTTTGCCGGAAGCGCTGCAAACGATCCACGACATGGATGGCACGATTGTGCTCGGTCTCATTTGCGAAACCCAGGTTCAGGCCAATCTTTGGCCGACACTTCCTGTCAGCTTTGTGATTCTGCACAGTAAACTGGTGACCGCGAGCCTCATTGCTCAGATCAAGGCTACGGGCCGGAAGGTCTTCGTGTGGACGGTGAATTCGAAATCCCAGATGCTCAAGTTTGCCAGGTGGAAAGTAGACGGGATCATTTCTGACGATCCCGCGCGTCTCGTCAGCACCTTGCATCCCCAAGCTGAAAACAAGGGAAAGAGATAGGCCAAGAAATAATGTGAACCATCTTCTCGACCTCCAATCCGATTCAACTCGGTCTCCGTACATTCCCCAGAGCGGATTCCCAAAACCGCTATGGAGGAACCATGAAGCTCTCAACCATCCGGACCGCGCTGCTCGCTGCCGTGACCCTAATCGCGGCGACCACGTCCGCGCAAACTCTTGCTCCCAACCAGACTTTGGGTTTTGGCGATGGTCAACTACTTCGCTTTATTTACACTCAAAACTTCGATTGCATCGACCAACCTGCCGACGACCTCAACTTTAACGGAATTCCTGCGGCCAAAGATCCTGGAGAAATGCAGACCCCTATTTGTCAGGCGGGAATCAACCCCACGATCAATCCACCAGGACAGACAGATAGCGCACTGAACACAACCGAGCCTCTTTATGTGCTCGTGCCGATGTTCTCAGTAAATGACGACCAGAACCCCAACCACGCCATCTCCTGCAAGAACGTTGTCTCAGGAACGCTTTGCGGGCATGCCTTGGGGTTGAACTGATCAAATTATTTGGCGCAGTGCCGGAAGCGTTTAAGGCGAGCCCGCTGGTCTACACGCAATGCCCGGAACCTGGCGCGGCTCCCGGAACCTGCACCATGCATGCCTCCAGGCTCGATCTCGCCCCGGTTCTCGCGGCGCTTGGGCTGATTCCGTATCCGCCGCCGGGAAACGTCTTCTTGCCCACGCCGAACCACAGCCATGTAGTGATTGAAAGTGACATTAACATCAAGGCGATCTGGTGGCAGGTCATTCCGGTCTTAGTCACGAGTCAAATTGACTGGCCTTCGACAGACGGCAGCAGCGGTATCACGTCTTACAAAGCGCTGCTCGCGGCCAAAGCTGTCGGGTCCGCGATCATCGCTCCTTCGAATTTCTTCCTGTACTTCAGTTCGAACACCGTTAGCCACTCGCACTAACGAAAGCAGCAGGCTCGATTGCAGGATCGAGCCTGCTGTCTTGTTTGAGTTTTGCGTCGAGTCAGGCCTAATCTGCAGCCGCTTCAAAGGCGGATTTGCCATCCAGAGCCGGCCTCAGAAACGCGGCGCGCTCGGTCTCAAATGCTTCCAGATTCTCGCCCCTCGTGAGATCATTCCATCCGAGCACCGCGCCAATGCGTAGTGCGGCTTCGCGGCTGCAGGATTCCGACCAGCACGCGCCCAGCGCCACTGGCACTCGGCGCAATAGCGCATCGCCCAGCGTGACGGCATATTCTCTGCGGTAGGCTTCCACCACTTCCGCGACGACATGCGAAGTGTGTGAACAAATCGGAGCTCGTAATTCGGCCCCCACCAAGGCCATGCGTGCGATATCGGCCGCGCGTTTGCCATGCCACTCCAGTATTCCGCGAGCGGACTCTTCGCTCACGGCTCCAATCCGGGCAATTTCCAACACAGCGTCGTCTAACAAAGGATCCAGCGCGGGCCCCGGCCCCATAGCAAACGCATTCGGCTCTACCACCTGCAATCCGATCTTCCGGGCGCAGCCGCGGGCCAGCGACGCGGCAGTCGTTAGCTTTCCGCCGATTACGGAGATCATGTGTGCCGCGCCGTCATCGGCGTGATCGTGCAGAATGTGCTTCCGGGTGACCGTTGAAAGATTATCGTTCGGCGAATAGGGCAATGGCCGAATGCCGGCGAAAGAATATTTCACGCTGTGCGCGGTGATCTTTGCCTTGGGAAACAGTTGTGCCGCGGAGCGCACGAGGTAATTGATTTCGTCCGCTGAAGGGACAGTTTTTCCGGGATCGCTGTTGTCGGCCACTTCCGTAGTTCCGACCATGATCTGCTCGTTCCACGGGAGTATGAAAATCGGACGACCATCTGGCGCCTCGGTATAAACCGCCATATTCGGCGAACCCGGGAAGCGTGGCACCACGATGTGTGAGCCCCGCACTCCGCCCAGCATCGGCTTGCCCATGCGGATGGAAGAGCGCTGGCAAACGCGGTCGGCCCATGGGCCACTGCAATTGATCACCCATGCCGCGTCTACGCGCGCGTCGCGACCGGTAATCTGATCGCGCAGCAACACGCCGTGGACCCGGCCATGCGCCACATCGACTGCGAGTGCTTCGGTGTGATTCCGCACAACAGCACCGGCCTCCACCGCCTCCAGCAGCCATTCCGCTACCAGACGCTCCGGAAACTCGCACTGCGCATCTTCATAGTGAAAAAACGACCACTTGTGTCCCGCGTCCAGCGCCCGCTCCAATCTCTTCAATTCCATCTCAGTGCTGTCGCTGGGCGGTTTTCCCGCCATACGTTGGTAGAGCCATAATCCCGCGCGCACTTTCAATGCACTGCGTTGGCTGGTTTCGTTCAAAAGCAATAGGAAGTGCATGGGATGCACAAGGTGCGATTTTTCTCGCAGTAACTTTTCTCGCTCGCGCAGCGAATCCCGCACGAGCCCGAGCTCCGCATGCTCCAGGTAGCGCAAGCCGCCGTGAATAATTCGAGTCGAGCGGCCGGTTACTCCCGCGGCAAAATCAGTTTGTTCAACCAGTAGCGTGTGCTTTCCCGCGCGCGCACATTCGCGCGCCACAGCCACGCCATTGATGCCGCCGCCAATCACCACCACATGAAAGCGTTGGCCTTCCAGGCTTGCCCGTGGATTTGCCGCTAAAACCATATGGATTCCGCAACAGGGTAACGTGCTCTAAGGTTACTAAAAGTCGAACGGCACAGTCACACTTCGACTGGCAAAGTCTGCACTGCGGGGATTGGAGAAAACAGGTCACCTTGGTGCTGCAACGGCGCCTGACCGAAAGTCCAGGAAGCCAGGCTGAAGGTTTGGATTCGTGCCAAAAAAGGCCCGGCTAGCCTACGCCGGGCCTTGTAAGCGTGTATGGAGTTTTGCTTACGCGACTTTCCGCTCTGATTTTCCAGTCGCGTCAACGCTCTTGGAAAACAAATCAATGACTTGTCGATTGAAAGCAGGAATGTCGTCAGGCTTGCGGCTGGTGACCACTCCGTTGCTCAAAACCACTTCTTCATCCACCCAGGTACCGCCGGCGTTTCGAATATCGGTTTTCAAGGAGGGCCAGGAAGTGACCGTGCGTCCCCGCACCGCGTCTGCTTCCACCAGCATCCACGGCCCATGGCAGATTGACGCCACGGGCTTCCCCTGCTCAAAAAAATGCTTCACAAACCGCACCGCCTCGGGAATCATTCTCAACTGATCTGGATTCATAACCCCGCCCGGCAAAAGAAGCGCGTCGTAATTTGCAGGGTCGGCGGAGTCCAGCGTGACATCGACCGGCACCTCCTCGCCCCAGTCTTTCATGTTCCAGGCTCTAATTCTGTTTCCGTGGGGAGAGATTACCTGGGTGCGTGCGCCAGCTTCTTCCAGCGCTTTTCTTGGTTGCGTTAATTCCACTTGCTCGAAGCCATCCGTCGCCAAGATTGCGATCGTCTTTCGTTGAAGAGTATTTGCCATGGACTTTTCTCCTTAAATGTTTAATTGCTGTTAATAATTTGGATGCCATGCGAGTAGTCGAGGTTTATCAGAAATAAGTCAGCCAAGTTGCATTGCGGCATCGGAGGCGGGTCATTTAAAGTGGTTGCAAATGTCAACAACCGGCGAACGTTTTGAACGCGCAGTCTCTATCATGGAGCGTCTGCGGGCGCCGGGAGGCTGCCCCTGGGACCGCGAACAGACTTTCGATTCCATCAAGCCCTACACGCTGGAAGAAACTTATGAAGTTCTTGAAGCGATCGATAATCGCGATTGGAGCGAGCTTCCCGGCGAACTCGGCGATCTTCTTCTGCAGGTCCTCTTCTATTCCGAAATGGCTAAGGAGCAGGGAACGTTTTCCATTGATGACGTTCTGGATCGGCTTTCCGAAAAGCTGGTGAACCGGCATCCGCACGTTTTCGGCGAGGTGAAGGCCGATACTTCAGCTGAGGTGAAGCGCAACTGGGAGGCGCTGAAGACTGAAGAACGAAAAAAGCGCGACAGCGAGAAAATAAATGCCGCCCAAGGCGCGCAAACTTCTTTTAAGTCGATACTGTCGGGGATCTCTTCGGCCATGCCGTCGTTGCTGGAGGCGCATAAGCTAAGTTCGCGCGCGGCGCAGGTTGGTTTTGACTGGCCGAACATGGAAGGCTTGTTCGAGAAACTTGCCGAGGAGACTTCAGAGCTTCGCCAGCATTTGCAGGTGTTTCCCGCTCCCGGTCCACGGCCGGAAGGCCGCGGGGTTGCTGGCTCCGGACGGCAGACGGTTCCCGAAGAGTTGCGAGAGCGCCTGGAGGAAGAGGTTGGAGATCTGTTCTTCGTGCTGGTCAACATCGCGCGATATCTCTCGCTTGATCCGGAATCAGCCCTGCGTAAAACCAATCGTAAATTCCGACGGCGTTTCCAGTGGATGGAGCAGCGACTAAACGCAAAGGGCGGCAATCTCGAAAGCGCTTCGATGGATGAACTGGAATCCCTGTGGCAACAAGCCAAGCAGCAGGAGAGGCGATCGTGAGCGCGGATGCAATCGTGATCCGCCGCTGTGAAGGGCTTGACGAGCTGCGGGCCTGCGTTGCTTTGCAAAAAGAAGTCTGGAACTTTAGCGATGCGGAACTCGTTCCCCTGCGCATGTTCGTGGTAGCCGAAAAGGTTGGCGGACAGGTGCTGGGGGCGTTCGACGGCGACAGGATGGTCGGCTTTGCGCTTTCCGTGCCAGGCACACGTTCCGGCCGTGTCTATCTTCACTCGCACATGTTGGCCGTGCACAAGGACCACCGCAACAGCGGACTGGGGCGGCGGCTCAAGCTGCTGCAGCGGGAAGAGGCGTTGCCTCGCGGCATCGAATTGATCGAATGGACATTCGATCCCCTCGAGATTAAGAATGCTTATCTCAACATTGAAAAGCTGGGAGCAATCGCGCGGCGCTATAACATCAATCAGTACGGGATCACATCCTCGCCGCTGCAGGGCGGACTTCCCAGCGACCGGCTGATCGCCGAGTGGTGGTTGAAATCAAGACGCGTGGAGACCTTACTGGAAACGGGGAAGATTCCGGCATTCGAGCAGCGGTTGGCGATTGAAGTGCCGGCAGAGATTTATGAGTGGAAAGCTGCAGCAGAATTTCGCAGCAAGGCGCAAGCCGTACAGGAGCGAAACCGCGGACAGTTTCTTCAGGCGTTCGAGGGCGGGTTCGCCGTGTTAGGTTATGAGCGCGATGCGGCGGGGAATGGCAAGTTCTTACTCGGCAGTTGGAATGAGAGCTGGTCGTATGCATCGCAAGAACAACAAGAATAATCTGTTAGAAAGACAGGTCATGCAGAGAGTCTTTCGATGACTAGTGGCTCTTGTTGCGACTGGGTGTCTCTGTGGTGAATTCGCTTTGCTGCTCCTATGAAGATAGAAGCCATCACACTCCGTGAGATTCAAATGCCGCTCGTCCATTTTTTCGAGACGAGCTTCGGGCGCACGTACGGCCGCCGCATTCTCTTGCTCACCGTTCATTGTGAGGGCGTGAATGGCTGGGCCGAGTGTGTGACCGGCGAAGATCCCTTTTACAGTAGCGAGTGGACCGAAAGCAGCTGGCCGACCATCACCCGCTATCTTGCTCCGGCTGTGCTTGGGCGCGAGCTGGGATCCTCACGCGACTGCGCCTCGCTCGTCGCCAAAGTGCGGGGTCACCGCATGGCGAAAGCCGCACTCGAAAATGCGTTGTGGGACGCGGAAGCGAAACAGAAGAATATGCCTTTGTGGAAACTGCTCGGGGGAACGCGAACTGAAATCCCTTGTGGAGTTTCGATTGGTATTCAGGACTCCGTCGAGCAGTTACTCGACAAAATCCAAATCGAACTGGCCGCCGGCTACCGTCGCATCAAAGTTAAGGTCAAGCCGGGGTGGGACGTGAACGTGCTTGAGAAGATTCGTTCGCGCTGGGCTGACATTACGCTGAGCTGCGACGCCAATTCAGCCTACACGTTGGATCAAGTTGAACATCTGCGTGCCTTCGATCAATTCAACCTGCTGATGATCGAGCAGCCGCTGTGGGATGACGACATCTTTTACCACGCGCGCCTGCAAAAAGAACTGCGAACCGCCATTTGTCTGGACGAGTCGATCGTAAATGCGCGCGCTGCGGCCGCCGCCGTTGAGACCGGCGCCTGCCGCATCATCAATATTAAAGTTGGACGAGTCGGCGGGTTCAGCGAGGCGAAAAGAATTCACGACGTGTGCCACTCGCACCGAATCCCTGTCTGGTGCGGCGGGATGTTGGAATCCGGTATCGGCCGCGCCCACAACATCGCGCTTTCTACCTTGGAGAACTTCAGTTTGCCGGGAGACGTTTCGGCTTCCAAGCGTTACTGGAAGGAAGACATTATCGATCCGGAAGTGCAGGTTTCCCCGCAAGGAATGATTGCCATCAGCGGCCAAGCCGGTACTGGCTACCGAATCAAGGAAGACCTGATTGAGAAGCTAACCACGCGAAAGGAAACACTTCGCGCCGGCGCTTGAACTAAAGCCGCCGATTGCTCTAGTGGGATTTGTTAGCGGTCTTGATGGTTTCAGCGAAGTGGTTTTGCGCCAGCTTCACTTCTTCCTCTTTCAGTAGTTCCACGCCTTGGGCGAATGTGGTGCCGTCGGGCACGCGGCGGAAGTCGCTAAATTCTTCTTCAGATTTGATTGCGAGACTTTTAAGCAGGAGAATTTTTCCCGTAAAGTTTAGGGACATATGGGAAACTTCCCAGGAGCCGTTGCCAACGTCTCGCTGTTCCACAAGAAAATGTCCACCCTGGTCGAGGTGGCCTAGAATACCCCAACCAAAAGTGACTTCTCTAAATAATGTTCCGTCCATTTGCGCGATACGGTGAGCTACCGGATCGATAACCAAAAATCCATTCATGCCAACCAGAACCTGTTCTGCGTGAGTAGGAGGCTGGTAGGCAGGATTGGGGCGAAATTTCAGGCGCAGTAATGTCCGCCCCGGGCCGCCCAAGTGATCGTCTCCAGCTTCTTCTCCGTCGTATTGATAGAGGAAAGCATCGGGCAGGGCTTTTACAATCCGCAAGGTGCGATCTGCGTTCTCCTGCTCTTGCGCATGTTTGCGGCGCAGCTGTTCCGCGTTGCTTGCGAGTCCGGCCAAGCGACCGTTTTCGTTTTGTACATCCTGGGGCGCTAGCGGTTTATCGTTATAGGCGATGGTCATGCCTGCCATGGCATCGCGGGTTTCCACATACAGCCGGGTCTGGGTACCTTGCGGAGTCTGCTTGCGGGCGCGAAACATATGTTTCGCGGAACTATTATTTGCGGCGATCTCATTGGCGGTTGTTTCCCGCACTAATTCCAGGCAAGAGGCTGGATCGTGAGATGGGGCGTCAGCGGTTGCGGCGAAAATTGGAGAGACGTCGGCTGCGGCAACTACAACCAGAAGAACCACGAGAGCGGGCCGCAGGTTTATCCTGCCTCGGCTTTTCATAGGGGCTGTTTTTCTCCCGCTAGCCTATGGAAGTATACCGGTTCAGTTTTACTCGATCTCTACAGGAAAACGAGTATTTTCTTTGCATCCAGGCAAGGCTTGCCGGGTACTCCGTGCGTTGCGTATAGTCGTTAGGGTACTTTGGTAACGGTTTCTCCGCGTGGAATGCTGATTCCAGAGGAATCGCGCACGGATCCCGTGGTCAATTATCCCGCATCGATAGGAGCGCGTCCAGTGAGCACACCAGCCAGTGGTTTGGCGCAGATTGGCAAATCGGTTGTCATTAAAGGCGAACTTTCAGGCAGCGAAGATTTATATCTGGATGGCCAGGTCGAAGGCAGTATCGCATTGAAGGGTAACAGTTTAACGGTAGGGCCCAACGGCCAGGTCAAAGGTAGCGTCGAGGGCAAGGGCGTGGTCGTCCAGGGGAAACTCGAGGGGAACATTCAGGCGAGCGACCGGGTGGATTTGCGCAAGTCGGCGGTCGTTAACGGGGACATCTCTGCGCAACGCATTGCCATCGAAGAAGGAGCGTTCTTGAAAGGCAAAGTTGAGATCCACCGCTCGGATGCAAAGTAGTTTTCCCGGCTTGGTATTGATTAAAATGGTAATCATTGGCCTGGCGTTTTGCATGTCGGGTCGATGCGACAGTTCAGAATTGGTTGGCAGTAGGGCGCCAACCTTGGCAAAGTGATCAGCAGGGTAGGAAGTTGAGTGTCGTCCGTCTCGCAGACTTTCATGAAATTTTTTCGCGGTTCTTCCGGAGCGGAAACGATTCCGGCGCAGGGTTCGCAAAAGCTTATTCGTCGCTCCAGCGGTTTGAGCGAGCTGTCGCGCTCCTGGGAGTCCGCCGAAAACCTGTGCGTGCTCGATCTGGGATCCACTTCGCCCACCAATATTCGCCACTTCACGGAACGCGGCCATAGAATCTACAGTGAAGATCTGCTGACGGCTTCCACCGACCCCGAACTTCTTACCAAAGACGAGCAGGGAACTGCGATTCTCGACAGCCGTAAGTTTCTCGCCGATAACCTCGTCTATCCCGCGGCTCATTTCGATGTAGTGCTGTGCTGGAATCTTTCGGACTATCTCGATGAGAGCCTGGTGAAGCCAGTTGTCGGACGGCTTTGGTCCGTGCTGAAGCCCGGCGGAATGCTGCTCGCATTCTTTCACACCCGCGATGCCGGGCCGGATTCTCCTTGTCACCGCTTTCACATTGTCGGCACCGATACAC
>DASRWO010000328.1:0-14740 GCA_035654555.1 Candidatus Deferrimicrobiaceae bacterium
AGGGGAGAGAGATTGCCGGCAGGCCCCATACATTGAACGGCCATGTGTTGCGCAGCAAAGCAATTTCCGCTGGACGCAGTGCCTCGGAATCTTTCTTCAGATCGGTGATTGCCGGCGCGGAGATGCGTGTAGTAGGTGTCACCAGCAAATCGACTTTGGCGAAGATATACTGAGCGCGGCGACGGTCGCGGTCCAGCTCCTGGCGACGGCGAATATATTCTGCCGCGGAAATGTTTTCACCATTGCGAATACGCCGCACCGTCTCCCGCTGATACAGCTCAGGCGTGCTGGAAACGTCCTCGGCGTGAATGGCATACGATTCGGCATTTTGCACGACGCGGTCTGCGAGTATCTCGATATGAACTTCGCGGGTTTCGGCGACAAGCGTTCCAATTACGGTTAGAGCCTCCTCGACCACCGTGCGGACCTCCTCTTCGAGGTCATCGTAAAAATAAGCGCGGGGAATCCCGACGCGAAGAGCTTTCGTCGCTTCGCCCTGCGGAGTAGAAGACGCAGAAACGTAATCGGAGACAGGGACATCAGCGCTGTGGATGTCGAGCGGATCGTACCCAGCGATGGCTTGCAACACAATTGCAGCGTCGCCGGCGGTCGCGGCCAATGGCCCCACGTGATCGAGCGACCATGAGAGCGGAAGCACGCCGCCCGCGGACACGCGGCCATAGGTGGGTTTGATTCCAACGCAGCCGCAGAGCGCGGCCGGCAGGCGAATGGAGCCAGCCGTGTCAGTCCCGATCGCCGCATAGCAAAGACCTGCGGCCACAGCGGCGGCGGATCCGCCGGACGAGCCTCCGGCGATATGGGACGTGTTCCACGGATTGTGTACATCGCCGAAGAAACTAACCAACGAGCTGGCGCCATAGGCGAACTCATGCAGATTATTCTTGCCAAGAATCACCGCGCCAGCCTGCCGCAGGCGCCGCACCACTTGCGCATCTTCGGTTGGCACACGATTCTGGTACAGTGCGCTGGCTGCGGTTGTGCGCGTGCCGGAAGTGTCGATGAGATCTTTTAAGGCAACCGGGATCCCGTGCAATGGTCCGCGCCATCCAGCACGAGAGATTTCCTTCTCCGCAGTACGCGCCTCCGCCAGCGCCGATTCCGCCGTCACAGTGATAAAAGCATTTAATGTCGGATTAAGTTTCTCGATCCGGTCCAGGCAAGTGCGGGTCAATTCCAACGGAGAGACTTCTTTCCGCCTGAGACGAGGCGCAAGATCGGAGATGGTCTCAAGAGGCGGCATTCGGGCTGAGGCTCGCATTGTAGTAGGAAAGTATAGTAGGAAAGCCGTAAGGGCCGGAATGAACTACGCGATGACAAGAAATGCGCAAATGAAATCATTGGGAGTCCTTTCTTAGAGGGCTTGCATCTTTCCTGTTTGATAATTCCGATTTCGAAATAGGCAACCCGCAAAGAAGGCCTATAATCAAAAGTCGTTCCCTCGGACCCGGAGGAAACCATGGCGGAGATGACGAGCATTCCCGTAGAGACGCCACTGGAGATGTCGGTCGCGACGCATGGCTTCTTTATCGACGGCCATTGGGCGGACGACGGCGACGTAGTGGAAGTGCTGTCACCATTCGATGGCAGCATTGTGGGGCGGGTCACTCAGGCGCGGCGCGAACATGCGGAGGCGGCAATTGCGGCTGCAGTGAAGGCTTTCGGCACCACCCGCCGCCTGCCAGCCTTTGAGCGCCAGCGGGTGCTCAGGCGCGTGGCTCAGTCGATCGCCGAGCGCCGGGAAGAATTTTCCCGCACTATCGTTCAGGAAGCCGGCAAGCCGATCAAACTGGCGCGTACTGAAGTCGATCGCGCCGTATTCATCTTTAACGTCGCCGCAGAAGAGGCTACGCGCATCTACGGCGAGTATCTTCCCCTCGACTGGCAAGAGTTTACGGCAGGTCGCTGGGGAATCGTGAAGCGCTATCCGCTCGGCCCAATTGCTGGCATCACTCCCTTTAATTTTCCGCTGCATTTAGTCGCGCACAAGGTGGCGCCGGCGATCGCAGCCGGCTGTCCGATGGTGCTGAAGCCGGCGCCGCAAACTCCGCTGTGTTCACTATTGCTGGCGGAGTGCATTCAGCAGGCGGGTTGGCCTGATGGCGGCTTGAACGTGCTGCCGCTTTCGAACGAAGATGCCGGCCTCCTAGTCACCGACGAGCGCATCAAGCTGATCAGCTTTACTGGCAGCGTGCCCGTGGGATGGGACATTAAGCGCCGCGCTGGCAAGAAGAAAGTTGCGCTGGAGTTGGGAGGCAATGCCGGCGCCATTGTGCACAGCGATGCCGATGTAGAATATGCGGCCGATCGTTGTGTTACCGGAGGTTTCGCTTACGCTGGGCAGACCTGCATTTCCGTGCAGCGAATTCTGGTGGAGCAATCGGTATATGGAAGGTTCACCGATTTGCTGGTCGAGGCTGTGAAAAAACTGAAGACCGGCGATCCCATGCAAGAATCGACTGACGTTGGCCCGCTGATTCGAGAAAGCGACGCAGTTCGGGTCACGAATTGGCTGGACGAGGCGGTGCGTTCCGGTGCACGGCGGCTGTGTGGTGGTGGACGCAAAGGATCAATCGTCGAGCCAACGGTTCTGACTGGCACTAAGCCGGACATGAAGGTAAACTGCCAGGAAATTTTTGGCCCTGTCGTGACGGTGGAACCGTACCAGAATTTTGATGAAGCACTGCGGCGAATCAACAATTCGAATTACGGTCTGCAAGCGGGGCTGTTCACTCGCGACGTGAAGCTCCTGTTTCAGGCTTACGACGAATTGGAGGTTGGGGCTCTCATCGCTGGCGATATTCCCTCCTTCCGTATCGACCAGATGCCTTACGGCGGCGTGAAGGATTCAGGGTTGGGGCGTGAGGGACTGCGGTATGCGATCGAGGAAATGACCGAGCCTAAATTGTTAGTGATGAACCTGCGGTGAACAATCCCGTCTGGAATTCCAATTTAAGACGTGTTTGTGAATTTTCTTATTGAAACACGCGACAAGTTCGCGAGAAATATTTATAATTTCGGGTTCTGCAAGCGGACGCGAAAGAAATCTGTGGGTAGTTCTCTCGCGTTTTAACGATTAGGCTTCCATACATACAAGGATCTGCTGGGTCTCATTCGTATTTAATAGAAATCGTACGTAAGCATGCCTCAGATTTTTCATCGCAGCGCGAACACTCTGTCGCGGGCCACAATTTTTGGCGCGGTATTCGTTATTGCCGCCCTGGGCTTGGTAGGGTATGAGATTCAGGGCTCGCCTTACGTTACATACGCCGGGGTGCGTAAGCCGCAGCCGGTGCCTTTCAGCCACCAGCACCACGTTGCCGGATTAGGGATTGACTGCCGCTACTGCCACACTTCGGTAGAGACTTCGAGTTTTGCCGGCATTCCTCCCACCAAGACATGCATGAACTGCCACTCCCAGATATGGACGAATGCCCAGCTGCTGGAGCCGGTCCGCGCCAGCTACCGGTCTGGTCAGTCATTGCAATGGACGCGTGTGAACCAGCTTCCGGACTTCGTTTTTTTCAATCACAGCATTCATGTGACCAAGGGCGTAGGCTGCAACACCTGCCACGGTCCGGTGGACCAGATGCCGCTCATGTACCAGCAGGAATCGTTGCAGATGGAGTGGTGTTTGGGCTGCCATCGCGAGCCCCAGAACAATCTGCGCCCGCGGGATCAGGTTTTCAATATGCGTTACCAGCCGCCCACCAGCGCGCATCCAGTGGTGGTGGATGGGCAAAGTTACACAGATCAGGTTGATCTGGGTACGGCACTGGTAAAAAAGTACAATGTCCGCAGCGTGAAAGACATTACGAGTTGCAACACTTGTCACAGATGATCTCGAGCCCCGTAGGGGCGACATAGACGGTACAGGATTTCAAACGAACGAATGACCCTAGATCCCAAAAACGAAAGCGGCAAGCGCGAAGACGTCTGCCCGTCAAAAAAGGGCAAGCTGGATCTCGAATCCGTACGTGCTCGGATCGAAGAAGTATCGGACGAGCAGGCCGGTCCGGAGTACTGGCGGAGCCTGGAAGAGCTCGCCGGCAGCACCGAGTTTCAAGAGGCTTTGCACCGCGAATTTCCCAAGGGCGCATCTGAGTGGGTTGATTCTGTTTCGCGCCGCGGATTTCTTCAAGTTATGGGCGCGTCGATGGCCCTTGCGGGAATGACTGGCTGCGTCAAGCTGCCTCTCGAGCCTATTGTTCCTTACGTCCGTCAGCCGGAAGAAGTGGTCCCGGGTCGTCCCATGTTCTATGCCACGGCGATGACGCTGGGAGGCTATGCCAATCCGCTGCTGGTGGAAAGCCATCTGGGACGTCCGACCAAGATCGAAGGGAACGATCAGCATCCGGCGAGCCTCGGCGGCACAGACATTTTTGCCCAGGCTTCGATTCTTGGCATGTACGATCCTGACCGCTCGCAGAGCGTGGTTTCTCTGGGCGATCAGAGGTCGTGGCAAGCGTTCGTTAGCGCGATCCGCGGGCCGCTGAGCGCGCAGAAAGCGCTGAAGGGCGCAGGCATTCGCGTTCTCACCCCAACAATTTCTTCGCCTACGTTGGCTGATCAGCTGAACAATTTTCTGAAGATTTATCCGCAGGCCAAGTGGCATGTGTATGAGCCGGTGAATCGCGACAATGTGCTCGAAGGCGCGAAGATGGCTTTCGGCCAGCCGGTTGAAACGCGCTACGACTTCTCGAAGGCCGACGTCATCGTCTCGCTCGACGCCGACTTTCTGTATGCGGGTTTTCCGGGAAATGTCCGCTACATCCGCGACTTCGCCAAGCGCCGCGATCCTGATGGCAACATGAACCGGCTGTACATAGTTGAGAGCACGCCGACTACCACAGGGGCGAAGGCGGATCATCGGCTGGCGATGCGGACGGCTGAAATCGAGGGCTTTGCCAGCGCGTTGGCGACACTATCCTCGGGGGCAGCTTCAGGAGTTGGCGGTGCGAGACAAGATGTGATGAAGGTTCTCATGGCCGTCAATGCTGACCTCGAGAGCCACGACGGATCCAGTTTAGTAATCGCTGGCGATCACCATCAGCCGATTGTGCACGCAATTGCTCATGCGCTGAACGCAAAGTTGGGCAATGTCGGCAAGACCGTTTTCTACACCGAACCAATCGACGCGAACCCGGTCAATCAATTCGAGTCCATCAAAGACCTGGTTGGCGATATCAATGCCGGCAAAGTTGATCTGCTTGTGATCATCGGCGGCAATCCTGCCTACGACGCGCCCGCTGATCTCGATTTTGCTAGCGTTCTCAAGAGTGATAAAGTTCCGATCCGCGTGCATTGCGGTCTTTACCAAGATGAAACCGCCGAGCTTTGCCAGTGGCACATCAATCAAGCGCATGAACTTGAAACTTGGGGCGATGCGCGCGCCTACGATGGCACGGTCAGCATTATTCAGCCGCTGATCGCTCCTCTTTACCAGGGCAAGAGTGCGGTTGAATTTGTTGCGCTGCTTTCGGGCCAGACAGACGCAACAGGCTACGATCTGGTTCGCGCGTACTGGCAGAAACAGCACGCCGGCGCGAATTTCGAAGCCTTCTGGCGCAGATCCTTGAATGACGGCTGGGTTGAAGGCACAACCTTCGCGCCTAAGAGCGTAACCGCGAAATCGGCAAATTTTCCGGCGTCGAATTCTGGCGAGGCAGCCGCCAACGCCATCGAGCTCAACATCCGCCGCGATCCCTCGATCTACGACGGACAATTCTCCAACAACGGCTGGCTGCAGGAGCTTCCCAAGCCGATGACCAAGCTCACCTGGGACAACGCCATTCTGATGGGACCCAAGATGGCGGATCGGTTGCAGGTTAAGAGCATCGACGTGGTGGAACTCGAGCTCAATGGAAAAAAAGTCACAGGACCAGTCTGGGTTCAGGTGGGACATCCCGACAATTCGGTGACGGTGTTCCTTGGTTACGGGCGCAAGCGCGCCGGACGGGTTGGGACCGCGCAGGGTTTCGATGCTTACCCGCTGCGCACCAGCGCTGCTCCGTGGTTCGCCAGCGGCTTGCAAATCCGAAAGACTGGCGAGAAATATGTGCTGGCCTCGACGCAGGGTTATCAGTGGATGGATACGCCCAATGGTGATCATCGTCCGCTGGTGCGGGAAGCGGCGCTCGCGGAATATCGCAAGGACTCGAACTTTGCGAAGGAACAGGGCGAAGAGCCAGCTCCGGGGCTGACGCTCTACAAGCCCTACCCCTATAAAGAAGAAGCCTACGCCTGGGGCATGGCGATCGATCTGAACTCCTGCGTGGGGTGCAACAACTGCATGGTGGCGTGCGTTGCGGAAAATAACATTGCGGTGGTCGGCAAAGAGCAATGCGCCATCGGTCGCCACATGCACTGGATCCGCATCGACACGTATTATCAATATCCCAGTGAGGAAGCTCGCGACCGCGATAATCCCAAAGCCTTCTTTCAGCCGGTGCCCTGCCAGCAGTGCGAGAACGCGCCGTGCGAAGTGGTTTGCCCGGTGGGAGCCACCAACCATAGCAGCGAAGGCCTGAACGACATGATTTACAACCGCTGCGTCGGGACGCGTTATTGTTCCAACAACTGTCCTTATAAAGTTCGGCGGTTTAACTTTTTGCTCTTCCAGGATTGGGAGACGCCGCAGTACAAGCTGATGCGGAATCCGGACGTGAGCGTGCGCAGCCGTGGCGTGATGGAGAAATGTACCTATTGCGTCCAGCGCATCAGCGAACACAAGATAGACACTGAGACTGCCTCGGTGCGCGAAGGCAAGGAAATCAAAATTCAGGACGGGGAGTTGCAGACTGCCTGTCAACAGTCCTGTCCTGCGAACGCAATCATATTCGGAAACATTAACGATCCCAACAGCAAGGTTTCGAAGTTGAAGGCGCAGTCGCGCAACTACAGTCTTCTAGGCGAACTCAACACTCGTCCGCGAACAACATATCTGGCGGAAGTCAGTAATCCAAATCCAGAAATGAAATCATAAAAAACGACTGGTGCGCAGAGCAGCCCTCAGGGACGAACAATAACGGCGAGCAATAACGACAAGCAATAACATGGACGAGCAATACAAAACGACGGTGGACACGGAGCGAGCACCGGTCATGGAACCGGGCTACACTTTCGCCACGGTCACGGAGAAAATCAGCGCGATCGTTCTGACCCGTCCCGCCTCGAACGGATGGTTCCTCGGGTTTGGCGTCGCCTTCATGCTCACGATGATGATGCTTTACGCCATCGGCTACCTGTTTCTGAAAGGCATCGGCATCTGGGGTGACACAATTCCCATCGGCTGGGGCTTTGCCATCATCAATTTCGTCTGGTGGATCGGAATCGGCCACGCCGGCACGCTCATTTCCGCCATTCTTTTGCTACTCCGGCAATCATGGCGTAACTCCATCAACCGCTTTGCCGAAGCGATGACATTATTCGCTGTGGCATGTGCCGGAATCTTTCCCGCGATCCACGTTGGCCGCCCATGGCTGGCTTATTGGTTGTTTCCTTATCCCAACACTATGCGGGTGTGGCCGCAGTTCCGCAGCCCGCTCATGTGGGACGTGTTTGCAGTCTCTACTTACGCGACGGTTTCCGCCATGTTCTGGTTCATCGGCCTAATCCCCGATCTGGCCACGCTACGGGATCGCACCACACATCCGGTAGCGAGAATGATCTACGGAGCACTGTCCATGGGCTGGCGCGGATCTGCGCGCCACTGGCACCGCTATGAGACCGCTTATCTGCTCCTGGCTGGACTCGCAACCCCCCTCGTCCTTTCCGTTCACACGGTGGTCAGTTTCGATTTCGCCATCGGCATCGTCCCCGGCTGGCATACGACCATCTTCCCGCCGTATTTCGTCGCGGGAGCCATCTACTCGGGCTTTGCGATGGTTTTGATGCTGGCGATCCCAATCCGTAAAATCTACGGCCTGGAAGATTTCATCACCGAGCGGCACCTGCAAAACTCTGCGAAGGTGATGCTGGCCACCGGTCTGATCGTCGCCTACGGGTACGGAATCGAAGCTTTCATGAGTTGGTACAGCGGCGACCGCTACGATGCTTTCACGATCTGGAATCGCCTGCACGGACCCTACGCTCCCTGGTATTTCTCGCTGCTGGCCTGCAATATCTTCATCCCGCAGGTACTTTGGATTCGCAAATTGCGTACCAGCCCGGTGGCGCTGTTCCTCATTTCATTCGTGATCCTGGTGGGCATGTGGCTGGAGCGCTTCATCATCATTGTGGTCAGCCTGCATCGCGACTTCCTCACCTCATCCTGGGGTATGTACTACCCGACGCGATGGGACTGGATGACTTACATTGGCACCATCGGCATGTTCCTGGCGGCCATGTTCCTGTTCCTGCGCCTGCTGCCGTCGATCTCGATCTTTGAAATGCGCACCCTCCTGCCCGAGGCGGAGGTGAAGGAATGAAGCGCGATCCGGTCTACGGGATCATGGCGGAATTCGATTCGGCGCAAGCGCTGGTCGACGCGGCCAAGCAGACTCATCAAGCCGGATATCAGAAGATCGACGCTTACAGCCCGTTTCCCATCGAAGGCCTGGCCGAAGAGATTGGTTTCCATCACAACATGGTTCCTCTGGTTGTGCTGATCGGCGGCATCGTCGGCGGGCTTAGCGGCTATCTGATGCAGTATTGGATTTCGGTTATCGATTATCCGCTCAACATCGGGGGAAAGCCTCCGCACTCGTGGCCTGCATTTATCGTGATTACTTTCGAAATGACGATTCTTTTCGCCGCCATCTCGGCAGTGCTAGGTATGCTCGCGTTGAACGGCTTGCCCATGCCGTATCATCCTGTTTTCAATGTGCCGCGGTTTGCATTCGCGTCGCGAGACCGATTCTTCCTGATCGTGTTTTCTTCCGATCCCAAATATGATCCGGCGGGCACGCGCAAATTCATGGAAGGTCTGGCCCCGCGCTCGATCTCGGAGGTGCCCAGCTAAATGCTGCGCCTCCGCCAAATTTCGATTGCAGCTGCGCTGGCAGCGATTACCCTCCTCCCCGGTTGCCGGCTCGACATGCATGTGCAGCCACGCTTGAATCCGCTGGCCAAGAGTGATTTCTTTCCTGACCAGCGTGGCGCTCGTCCGCTGGTCGATGGCACTGTGGCGCGCGGTGACTTGCGCGCCGATACATATTTCTACACTGGGAAAGTGGGCGACAATCCCGGCGATTACATGCCGTTTGCTGTAACCAAGGAAGTTCTGGAACGCGGACGCGAGCGCTTCAACATTTATTGTGCTCCGTGTCATTCACCTCTCGGAGATGGCAACGGATTTATCCCGTCGCGCGGTTTTTCGCGTAAGCCCCCGTCGTATCACATCCTGCGCCTGCAGAAGGCGCCTCTGGGATACTTTTACGACGTAATGAGCAATGGCTTCGGAATCATGTCCGATTATTCTTCGCAAATTTCGCCGCGTGACCGCTGGAACATCGTGGCTTATATTCGCGCGCTGCAGTTGAGTCAAAATGCAACCACGGCGGATGTTCCCGCCGGACAGGCTATCCCATCGCAACCGCCCAAATTCATTGGAGTGGACGGCTCTGGGGCAACCCTGCCCGCTGTTGCTCCTGCGGCGAGCTCCAAGTCAGAGGACCAGCCATGAGCGCCGTCACTCCACAACTCGATTTGACGCCGCCTCCGGTGGTCAGCAAAATCTCCCAGCGCTCGCTCGTGATTGGCGGCGTCTTCGCTGTGATCGCTGTTGTGCTGGCGTTTGTTCAGCCAGACAAGTTTTATCGCGCGTATCTTCTGGGCTTTATGTGCTGGCTGGGGGTGGCGCTCGGTTCCATGGCGATCCTCATGATCCGCCATCTGACCGGCGGGGGTTGGGGTACGGTCATCCGCCGTATCCTCGGCGCGGCCATGCGCACGATGCCGCTGCTGGCGGTTCTATTTATCCCGATGGTTATCGCAGTCGCGCAGCATCGGATTTATCCGTGGGCAATGCCGCTCGAGTCGATCCAGGATCTACACATTCGTGAGCATCTCGAAAAACATAGCTTCGTAAAAGAAAGCTACCTGAACTTTTCCGGCTTTCTCATCCGCGCGATCATCTACTTCGCAATCTGGAACGTGCTCTCGTTCCTGCTTTCGATGTGGTCGAAGCAAACCGATCGTGCGGGCGCGCCGAACAATAGCCAGCGCTTCAAAGCAGTCGCTGGGCCCGGCCTCATCCTTTACGGATTCACGATTTCCTTCGCCGCCATCGACTGGGTTATGTCGTTCGACCCCACATGGATCTCGACGATCTTTGGCCTGATCATTCTGATTGGCGAAGTCCTTTCGGCAATGTGCTTCGCGGTCGTCGTGGAACGCATCCTTTTCGAGTACAAACCGATGTCGGAGCTGCTGAAGCCGAATTTCGTTCATGATCACGGCAAGTGGATGCTTACCTTCATCATGGTCTGGGCGTATTTTTCCTTTTCGCAGTGGCTGATCATCTGGGCAGGAAATCTGCCATCGGAGATTACCTTCTATCTGAAACGGATTAACAACGGATGGGGATTTGTTGCGCTGATCCTAGTGCTGTTCCACTTTGCCATCCCTTTTGCAACGCTGCTTTCGCGCCCCTTCAAGCGCAATATTCGAAAGCTGGTGTGGGTCGCTGTCTTACTACTGTTAATGTGCTACGTGGATCTGTTTTGGATCATCGAAGCGAACTTTTCCGCGACGTTCACCATAACTCTGGCAGACATCGTTGTCCCCATTGCGATCGGCGGAATCTGGCTTTGGTATTTTTTCCGCAACCTGGCTTCGCTGCCGCTTCTGCCAGCCTATGACCCGGATGCCCATGAAGTTCTGCAGCCGGCGCATGAGTAATACGAGATGAACAACGAGACTCCAAAACACGGGAATAGCAATAGCGAAGAGCACGAGTCCTACGAGCACCAGGACCTGCGCCCAGCGGGGATTCTCTATTTTCTGTTGACCCTGGTGGTGGTGACCGTGCTCTGCATGTTCGGTCTCAAGGGACTCTACGCTTTTCTCGATCACCGCGAGAGAGCGTCAGAGTCGGTCGTGAATCCGCTGGTCAAGAATGTTCCCGAAGATACGCGCCACATTCCTCCCGGTTATCCCCAGACCGCCTTCCCCAGCCCCAGGCTGGAGGTAGATGAGCGCGGTCAACTCAATGGGATCCGCCTGGAGCAGGACGAAGCGCTTTACAGTTATGGATGGGTCGACGAAAAAGCTGGCATGGTGCACATCCCGATCGAACGCGCCATGGATTTATTGGCGCAGCGTGGGCTGCCGGTGCGTCCGCAGGGTGAGGCTAATGAAATGGCCACCGCTCAGGCTGAGACAAAAGAAGCTAAACCGCTTGCTAAGAAGGGTGAAAAGAAGTGAGCTGTAAGAAATACAAGTCGACTTCGGTTCTCGTGTTGTTGTTCGCTCTGCTCCCAGCGTCAGCCTGGGGGCAGATAAACAGTGGCGTGATGTCTCCTCCGGCAAACACGCGACCCCCGCGATTGGAAAATGTTGGCATTGAGCAGCATCTGGACGCGCAAGTTCCGCCGGATCTCATCTTTCGCGATGAAACTGGCAAGACCATCAAGCTGGGCGATTACTTCGGCCGTAAGCCGCTGATCCTCAATTTGGTTTACTACAACTGCACCATGCTATGCGGGGAAGCCCTCGCCGGACTCGCCAGTGCCATGCGCCTGGTGAAGTTTGATGTGGGCAACGAGTTTGACGTAGTCACCGTAAGCTTCGATCCGAGAGAAACTCCGGAGATGGCCGCCGCCAAAAAGATCGACTATGTCAAGCGCTACGGCCGGGCCAACGACGCGGCAGGGTGGCACTTTCTCACCGGTCAGCCGGAGTCGATCAATGCGCTGACCAAGACGGTAGGTTTTCAGTATCAGTACGACGCCAAAAGCAATCAGTATGCGCACGCCACGGCAATTATGGTGCTTACGCCGCAAGGCCGCATCTCGCGCTATTTCTACGGCGTGGATTTCCCACCCAAGGATTTGCGCATGGGCCTGGTGGAAGCTTCGCAGGGCAAGATCGGCAATGTCGTCGATGCCGTGCTCCTCTATTGCTATCACTACAATCCGGAGACCGGAAAATATGGCGCGATGGTCTCGAACATTCTGTGCCTAGCGGGCGGTGCGACCATTCTCCTGCTGGGCGGTTTGATTCTTTTTTTGTGGCGGCTGGATCGCTCAGTAGCCAGCTCGGTGAATAAGAAGACTGCAACGAAGACACGGTATGCTCAATAATTTTCCATTATGGCCGCAGCAGGCCTCGACCATGGCGCACAGCGTGGACGCTCTTTACATTTTCCTGCTTATCGTCACCGGGATGATGGCCATGTTGATCTTTGTTGTCATCATCTTTTTTGCCGCACGGTACCGGCATCGTCCCGGAGTTCGAGCTGAGCAGGTTGAAGGCTCCAACGCACTCGAAATTACCTGGAGCGCGATTCCATTCCTTATCTTCATGGTGATCTTTGTCTGGGGCGCAGTGGTTTTCTTTAAAGAGCGCACTCCACCCGCCGACTCGACCGAGGTATATGTCGTGGCGAAACAGTGGATGTGGAAGGTGGAGCACGCCGAAGGTCAGCGCGAAATCAACGAGTTGCACGTTCCTGTGGGACGCGACGTCAAACTGATTATGACCTCGCAGGACGTGATTCACAGCTTTTACATTCCCGCTTTCCGTATTAAGCAGGATGTATTGCCCGGCCGTTACACGGTGGAATGGTTTCGCGCCACCAAGCCCGGCGTATATCACCTGTTCTGCGCGGAATATTGCGGCACGCAGCATTCCGGCATGGTCGGTTCCATCGTCGTTCAAGAACCCGCCCAGTACGAAGCCTGGATGAACGGCGCTTCCAGCGGTCCGCTCTCGGCGAGCGGAGAGAAAATTTTCGCCGAACTCGGCTGCTCCACCTGTCATCGCACCGACACACAAGGACGCGGGCCCAATCTGCAGGGCGTGTTTGGTCAACCGGTTCAGCTGGAAGATGGCCGCACCGTCACAGCCGACGAAAACTATCTGCGCGAATGCATTCTGGATCCGGGGGCCAAACGGGTCAAGGGATTCCAACCGATCATGCCAACATTTCAGGGTCTGGTCAGCGAAGAACAGGTCAACGCTTTAGTTGCGTATATCAAATCGATCTCCGCGAACAAGCCGGCTGACGGCGAGAAAACCAGCTCCGGCCCGGCCTTGCCGCGACCCGGTCAGATAAAAACAGAGACGAGTGAACGAGCGCAAGCACAACCGAATGCGCAACCTAACAGAAGTCAGGTGCAATGAGTATGGCTGCAACCCCAATAACTCAACCCGTTGAACGCGAGAATTATCTGAACAAGGAGTATGGAGTGTGGTCGTGGCTGCTCACCACCGATCACAAACGCATCGCGCTTCTTTATCTCGTCTCGATCACGTTTTTCTTTTTCATCGGCGGTTTTTTTGCGCTGCTCATCCGCCTCGAGTTGCTCACCCCCGCCGGCGATCTGGTGCAGGCCGACACTTACAACAAACTTTTCACCATGCATGGAATGGTCATGGTGTTTTTCTTCCTGATTCCTTCCATTCCCGCGGTGCTCGGGAACTTTCTCGTGCCGCTGATGATAGGTGCCAAGGATCTCGCTTTCCCTCGCGTTAACCTTCTCAGCTGGTACCTCTACATCATTGGCGGAGTGATGATGTTGCATTGCATGCTGACGGGCGGCGTGGACACGGGTTGGACGTTCTACGCCCCATTCAGCACATCGTTTACAAACACAAAAATTGTTGAAGCCGGTCTGGCTATTTTTGTCGCGGGATTTTCTTCCATCCTCACGGGGTTGAACTTTGTGGTCACCATCCACCGCATGCGCGCTCCGGGCATGACGTGGTCGCGGCTGCCCTTATTTATTTGGGCGCATTACGCCACCAGCATCATTCAGCTTTTGGGCACACCGGTTATCGCCGTCACAATCGTGCTGGTCGCTGCCGAGCGCGCTTTGCATCTCGGCATTTTCGATCCGAAGCTCGGCGGCGATCCGCTTCTTTTTCAACATCTCTTTTGGTTCTACTCCCATCCTGCGGTCTACATCATGATTCTGCCGTCGATGGGCGTGGTTACCGAAATCATTGCCTGCTTCTCCCGCAAGCGTATTTTTGGCTACCACTTCGTAGCTTTTTCGTCTATCGCGATCGCGGTGTTTGGCTTCCTGGTCTGGGCGCATCACATGTTCGTGGCCGGAATCTCCGTTTACTCCGCGCTCGTTTTTTCCTTCTTGAGTTATGCCGTAGCGCTCCCTTCTGCCATTAAGGTCTTTAATTGGACTGCTACTCTGTACAAGGGATCGATTCACTACGACGCGCCCATGCTCTATGCCTTTGGTTTTCTTGGACTCTTCACCATCGGCGGCCTGACTGGATTGTTCCTGGCCGCTCTCGGCATCGATGTCCACGTTACCGATACTTATTTCGTCGTAGCGCACTTCCACTACATCATGGTCGGAGGCGCGGTGATGGGCTATCTGGGAGGAATGCATTTCTGGTGGCCTAAAATTTCTGGCCGCCTCTACCCGGAAGGATGGGCACGCTTGGCCGCGCTGATCGTCTTTATCGGCTTCAACCTCACATTCTTCCCACAGTTCGTGCTCGGCTATATGGGCATGCCGCGACGTTACTTCGATTACAGTCACATGCCGGAGTTCCAGGTGTTGAACGTTCTATCGACAGCAGGTGCTACAGTACT
>DASRWO010000329.1:0-2587 GCA_035654555.1 Candidatus Deferrimicrobiaceae bacterium
CCCGCATCCGTTTCCGCCAAAGGCTCGGTCATCAGTTCTGGATGAAATCCGGCGACCGTTCCCAGCGCAGATTTCGCCGTCGCCACCGTGGAGAGCCCCGCGCCCGTGCGCAACACCGCCATTCCCGCCATCGCCACAGACCCGGCTTTCCCCAGCGCTCCTCCAACCACCAACACATGCCCGTAATTTCCCTTGTTCGACTCGGCCGCACGCGGCGCAACCATCGCCGCAATATCCCGCGCCGTAATCACATTCAATTTCAACGAAGAAACGACAGCCTCTTCGGGAGATCCGATTCCCGCCACGCAAATCGCGCCTGACGTCAACGGCCCAAACACATGCGCCGGACGCGGCGCCGTAAACGTCACAATCGAATCCGCCCGTGCAATCGTCCCACTCTGTGGGCCCATCGCGTCCGCATCCGCGCCCGAAGGAATGTCCACCGCAATCAGAGGAATCCCGCTCGAATTCATCATCGCAATTGCTTCGGCGTACAGCCCGCTTACCGGAGGCTTGAAACCCGTCCCCAGCACGGCATCGAGATACAAATCGGCTGACAGCGCCGTCCGCACCCGTTCACTCTTCAACTCGTCGCCGGATGAAACCACGATTGGCGCGCCCGGAAACTTGCCATACATCGCCGCCGCATCGCCCCGCAAATCTTCCGGCCTCGCCAGCAAAATCACTTCAACTTTCTTTCCACTCTCATGCAGTCGCCGCGCCGCCACGAACCCGTCGCCGCCGTTATTTCCCTTGCCGCAGAAAATCACGATGCGCGCCGCAGAAGCGTAGTGCGAGATCACGTAATCTGCCACGGCCGCGCCCGCATTCTCCATCAGTGTGAGCGAAGGCACGCCAAACCGTTCGCTGGTCGCGCGGTCAATCGCCCGCATCTCTTCCGCGCTGACAATCTTCATAATCGCGCCAATCCCTGCCTCATGATCCCTCTATCAACCGACTATAAAACAAAAAAACTCTCCGCGCCGTGCGGAGAGTTTGTAAGCGAACTTTCAGACTTAGCGCGCGCCCTTTGAGACTGGAGTCCGCTCCAGCGCCTGCTGCACCTTGCTGTGCTTTTTTCCGTACGAGAAATAAATTGCCAGCCCAATCACCAACCACACCACCAGCCGAATCTGCGTTGCCGGAGATAGAAAAACGATCAGCGCCCCGGAAAACAAAATCGAGAGAATAGGAACCAGCGGCACCAGTGGAGTCTTAAACGGCCGGTTGATATCCGGATGCGTCCTGCGCATCACCCACACCCCGGCGCTCACCAGAACAAACGCCAGCAGCGTGCCCACGCTCGTCATCTCATCCAGCACGTTAAGCGGAATCACGGTGGCTAAAATCGCCACGAAGATTCCCACCACGATCGAGCTGAGATACGGAGTGCGGAAGCGATGATGAATCTTTCCCGCCCACGGCCACAGCAGGCCATCCCGCGACATGGAGTAAAACACCCGCGACTGTCCCAGCAACATCACCAGCATCACTGTCGCCAGACCGCCCAGCGCTCCAATTTCCACCAGGAAAGTCGCCCATTGCTGCCCCGCCACGCGAATGCCCACTACCACAGGATCCGGAACATTCAGTTGCTGGTAAGGCACGAGGTGCGTGAGCAATCCGGAAACCAGAATATAAAGAACGGTGCAGATAACCAGAGAACCAAGAATGCCGAATGGCATGTCTCGCTTCGGATTCTTCGCCTCTTGCGCCGCCGTCGAGACCGCATCAAAACCGATATACGCAAAAAAGACCACCCCGGCTCCCCGTAAAATCCCTGACCACCCAAAGTGTCCCCATTCGCCGGTATTGGCCGGGATGAACGGGTGCCAGTAGTTTGGCTTCCACGAATGTGAAAACAAAAACGCCGCTGCCAGAACCACGAACATGCATACCACCGCAACCTTCATGAACACCACGGCACTCGTAAAATTCGCCGATTCCTTGATGCCCACGACGAGAATCGTGGTAATGATCATGATCACGATAAATCCTACATAGTCATACTTCAAATGAACCGGCATTCCGAAGAGCACAAAATCGGAGGTCGGGAAAGCCGGCATGTTCCAGCCAAGATCGTGCAGGAACGCCCGCAAGTGCCCGCTCCAACCGACAGCAACCGTGGCCGCGCCGAACGCATATTCCAGAATCAAATCCCAACCAATAATCCAGGCCACCAGTTCACCCAGCGTCGCGTAGGAGTACGTGTACGCGCTACCCGCGATCGGAATCATCGATGCAAACTCCGCATAGCAGAGTCCAGCAAACGCGCAGGCCACTCCGGCCAGCACAAACGAGATCACAATCGCCGGCCCGGCAAATTGCGCGGCCGCCTGCCCCGTGATCACAAAAATGCCCGCCCCGATAATCGCGCCGATGCCCAGGGTCAGCAGATTCACCGGGCCCAGGGCGCGCCGCAGGCTTTGTTCGCCTTCAACCTCGACCGCCTCTTTCATCAGTGTAGGAAGGTCTTTCTTTGCGAACAGATTCGCCATGCTTCACTTTCTCCTCGGAGCTAGGATGCGTTCGTCGTTCTCGAACTCTTCGACCACGCGTAATATACCGGGACGCCAAGCAAAACCAC
>DASRWO010000330.1:0-9347 GCA_035654555.1 Candidatus Deferrimicrobiaceae bacterium
GTCGATCCTCATATTCGCGTAATCGGAAAGTTGCGTGTGCGAATCGAGCAATCCGAAAAGGATCAGATCATACTTTCTCTCGCTGCGCTTGAGAAAAGCCCGGGCATCTGTCAAATGCACCGAGACCCGCGGAGAATCATAGGGATGCTCGGGATGTTCCTTCCTTCCAATCTCCAGGATGGCAGGATCAATTTCCACTGCATCTACCAGCGAACTGTCGTGCCGCAGCGCCGCGGCAACGTCATTGCCCGTGCCGGCGCCGACAATCATCACCGCTGGCTCTGGCACCGCAAAGCGAAACGGCACGTTATACGGATTCTCATCCAGCGGTTCGGTCAATGCCTTCGGATGGCGGGCCAGAAAATCGCTGGTCAGGTTCACGATAAATTGATATCCAATATGATTCACCCGCACCAGCCCGCCCGCCATATCCCCGTTCAAGGCGTAAATCCGGGTGAAATTAATTTCCTGGTAAGGCGTCCATAAACTGTAGTCATCGCGATCCGAAGACTCGTGCAGTAGCAGCACCAGCGGAATCAGCAGGCATGTCAGCAAAATCCGCCGTTCAATATTTCTCTGCAGCGCCGCAAAACCCAACAGCACAATCCCCATCCAGACCCACGGCGGAAGCATGAGTCGGCTGGCCAGCAGAAATGCCAGAATGCCCGCCAAACTCGCGACCAGATTCAGGGAGTATGCCGTCAAAGGCTTCGGAGTGAGGTTCATCTGGCGCCCCACTTCCTGCCCCAAAGGCACGAACACCCATATCACTAGCAAAAACAGTACAGCCGAAAGCGCCGCCGCCGTTAGAAATCCAAGCACATTGCTCGAGGCGCTTGTGTCCCAGATGCTCATGTCGGCCCCGGCGCCCAGATTTTGCGACAGATTTTCCAGGACTCGTCCTGCCTGCCATGGCATCCGCACTACCAGCAGTAAACCAAACAGCGCCGTGACCGCCGTATTCCAGCGATTCGGCTTGCGGACCAGCGCGCATCCCACCCCAAAGCCGAGAAAGCAGAGCAGCAAAGCCAGGTTCTTGAAATATGCGAAGATGCGTACTTCCACCGCAATCCAGCGAATAAACGCCAATTCGGCGAACAAGACCAGGAAGCTGGCGAGCAACAGCCGCCACACGCTGCGCTGCGATTCTTCTTCCAGCTCCACAATCGACGAATCGCGCCTGCGCCGTTCACGAATGGCAACCACCAGCCGAGCCGTCACCAGCATGACGACAGCCAGAATGTATGCAGTAGTTCGAGAATTCATACGCGCAGGATTATCACACAGTTTGAAAAGGAGAGTCGGTCAAGCTGGTTCAGTTAAGCTGGATCGCTCGTCAACTCGCTTTCACGAATGACCACTCTGCCACTCGGCGCGGTCCCGCTTTTATTCACGCAAAAGAAAATCAGTGCGAACACCCACACCGGCAACGCAAACGTAGCCAGGAACGGCCATTTCCAGCGCTCCATTGCCCAGGCTCGCGTTCCCACCAGGTAGATCGCACTCAGGCTCAGACTCGCAGCCCACTCCCACCCCACCACCAAAACGCCAACCAGGTACGCGAACCTCCGAATCCGAGACAAAAACATCTTCCGGTCCCGCACCAGCACCAGAATAGCCGGCACCAGCAGCACCTGGTTATACGGCGCGTACATGGGCACCACCAGCACAGTCAACGCCATCACCAGCGCCGTCGCTTCACCAAAGTCCGCCGCATCGCCCGGCTGGCGGCGAACTTTCCGCAGAAAAAAAGCGCAGCCAACCACCGCAGCCAATGCCAAAATCTTTCCCGCAAATCCCCACGGCACCAGTTGATCCAGCACCGACTGGTTCTGCGTATAACGGTGATACTGCCCGAGCGCAGCGGTAAACATCCTCAACCACCCCGGCAGAACAATCTCTGCGCCCCCCAGCAACAGCGCCATCACCAATCCAAATCCAAACACCAACCTTCGCCGCGCCCTCCAATCGCTGACTGCCCACACCAGCAACCAAGCCACGAAAAGCCACGCCAGCTGCGGTTTGATAGTCGCGACGGCCAACAACGCTCCGCCGCAAAAAAAATACCCGCTGGCCACGCAGGCTGCCGATCCCGCCAGCAACGCCGCCACCAGCAGGCTCAATTGCTGCAGCTTGATTCCCTGCACCCCCGGAACGCTTCCCAGCGTCAGTGCCATCGCCGCGGCAATCGCCAGTGGCGGCAAGCGCCATCGCAGTGCTTTCAGCCAGAACCAAACACTTGCCGCCGTCACCGCCAGCAATAGCCAATGAAAAAATATCTGCACCTCATGGAACGGAAGCCCAATCAGCGGCGCCAGCACAAACACTACATACACGGGATAAGCAAACCCCTGCCGATCTTTAGGATCATCCGGCCGCGCCTCGTCCAGCGCCCGCCCGTAATATCCCTTTTCAATTTCAATCGTGATGTCGTCACTATAAGGATTGCGCCCATGCAGAAGCAGTTCGCGCGCCCCCAGCCAGCGCGGATACAGATCCGAAAGATTTCCCCGCGGCCTCTGGTGTGCCGCCGCATCCGCCACCTGGTAACTCACCAGAATCCGGTCCACGTAGAACCACATGCTCGCGGCCGCCAGCGCCGCCACCAGAAAAAACCCAACGAGTTTCCCGCCAGTCCGCAAACGAAATAAACCGAAGTCTTTCCCGGGAGTTCAAACCAACCGCCCCCATGTTACAACTGGTGGACAATTTCTCTCTCTATGCGGAAACGAATGTTCGTCGCGGCGCTCATCGGCCTCGCCTCCGGCACGTACTGCACATTCTGGTTAACCCGGCTTCACATCGGCGCCGGCGATTTCAGCTGGGCCATCTGGGCTGCGCAAGACTTGCTCGCTCATCGCAATCCCTACGCCCGGACGATGCAGCTGTATCCTCTTACCGCCAGTATCTTTGGATTTCCCTTCTTGCGCGTGCGCCCCGAGATCGCCGGCGGCGTGTTCTACGGATTCAGTTCCGCTCTCATGGCCTTTGGCCTGACACGCCACGGCTACCGCCGCCTCTTCGTATTCTTCGCTTATCCCTACTGGGCCGGTCTCATCACGGCTCAATGGACACCTCTCATCGTTGCCGCCGCCTTTCTTCCGCCCTTGTTGCCCGCCACTCTCGCCAAGCCGCAGCTCGGACTTCCGGTACTCCTCACGCGATTTTCGCGACGCGGCATCTTAGCCTGCATCGTCGTCATCGCGCTCAGTTTTCTATTTCTGCCCAACTGGCCAGTTCTGTGGTTGGGTAGTCTCCATCAATATGCCCGATTCTTTCCCTTGCTGGTCCTCCCCGGTCCGCTGCTCGCCTTAGCTCTGTTCCGCTACCGCTCTAACGATGCCCGTCTTCTCTTCTTGATGGCGATCGTCCCACAGCGCTGGTTTTACGACATGCTGACTCTCTGGCTCATCCCAAAATCCTGGCGTGAGCTTTCCACCACAGTTCTGCTTAGTTGGGGCGCCGGCATTTGGCGTTGGTACTACACCCCGCACACTTTCACCCAGGTCGGCCGAGTCGCCGTCATCTTTCTCTATTTGCCCATGTTGGCAATCGTGCTTTTCCGCACTGAACCCGCACCGGATCGAGACCCGCTCTCTTCATAACCATGGCCCGGACCCTTACAACGAGCTTCACAACGACCTTCACCACGAAGCACGTATTCCTCGCCGTCCTCTTCCTTGGACTCCTCGCCATGACCGCGCGCAATGTCATCGACCCCGACGTGTGGTGGCACCTCAAAACAGGTGAGTTCATTGCCCAACACAAATCGGTTCCTCGCACCGATCCTTTTTCTTACACTCGCGCCGGTCAACCTTGGGTCGCTCACGAATGGCTCACCGAACTTGGAATGTACGAACTTCAACTCCGCGCCGGATTCGGTTCTCTCATCGTCCTCTTCGCGGCGATCACCGCCATCGCATTTTTCCTTCTTTATTTGCGCTGCGGACCCGCTCCCTACCTCGCTGGCATCGCCACTCTCTGCGCCGCCTGGGCGACCGCACCGCTCTGGGGCGTCCGCCCGCAAATTATTTCCCTGCTCTTGACCAGCCTCTTGCTTCTAATCCTGGAGGGATCCGGAAATAATCCCAAACTTCTCTGGTGGACTCTTCCGCTCACCCTCCTTTGGGTCAACCTGCACGCCGGATTCGCCTTAGGTCTGGTCCTCTTCGCGCTTTTCCTCGCGGGCGAATTCATCGAGCGCCGTCTCGCACAACGTCCCAGCTCTTTCCCCAAGACCAACCCACATCTGCCACGAGCAGCCCTCATTTTTCTTCTCGATCTTCTCCTGGTCCCGCTGAATCCCAACGGCCTCCGCATGTTCTCCTATCCCATCGAAACCCTGCGCTCCACAACCATGCAAAACTACATCGTGGAATGGGCTTCCCCCAATTTCCATCGCCCAGAGTATTGGCCTTTTCTTCTGATCCTTCTAGCCACATTCGCCACTCTTTGTTGGTCTCGAAATCCGCTGCGCCCGCGTGATCTGATCCTTCTTCTGGTCGCCCTCTACGCCAGTCTCATTTCCATCCGCATGATCCCTCTTTTCGTTCTAATCGCCACCCCGCTAATCGCGAAGCGTCTGGGAAACTGGCCTCGCTCACATCCTCACCCTCGCAGTCATTTCCGCACTTCGCTAAACGCGGCCATCATTCTCGCAATGACCATATTCGCTGTCGTCCGCGTCTCCCAGGTTATCCATCACCAACCCGAAGCCGAGACATCAGAATTTCCCGCCCGCGCTGTCGCCTTTCTCCAGCAACATCCGCCCGCCGGCCCCATCTTCAACCTCTACGATTGGGGCGGCTATCTCATCTGGAAGCTCTATCCCACCACGCCGGTTTTCATCGACGGTCGCGCCGACCTCTACGGCCCCGATCTCTTCCACGATTTCGCCGACGTCTACCAATTCAAGAACCACTGGCAGTTGATCCTGCAACGCTGGCATATCCAGACCGTCGTCGTTCCCCCAACCTCCGCCCTGGCCGTCGGTCTGCAAAGCGCCCCCGGCTGGACCATCTCCTACCAGGATTCCCAAGCCCTCATCCTGTCAAATCTCCCCGCCGCCTCGGCTGATGTGGAAAAGCAGCGCTTCAGCGCCGCCGCCTTAAACGCCGCTGACAAACTCGGCCTCCATCCGCCCGTTCGTGGCGCCTTCTGCTTCCCCGCAATTCAAAACCATTCTCGTCTGCCTTCCGCGCCACGGGTTACTCTCGGTATGCAATAAATTACACTTTTAACCAATTCCTACCCCTTATGGTTTATATTCTCAACAATCCTCCGCAGAACAAAGCAAGCTACCGGTTGTTGTTCTCCGGAGGCCAATGCTTGTGTGCGCTTTCAATTTCCAGTACAAACTCTGAGTTTTCTTTTTTAGGAGAAAATACCATGCAACTTCTTTACAGGCTCTGGCACGACGACCAAGGCCAGGACATTGCCGAATACGCTGTGATGCTGGCCGTCATTCTGGTCATCGTCGTCGGCACCGTCCGGCTGATTGGCTCGAACGCAAACAACGTGTTTTCGAACGTCGCCAGTTCCATTCAGTAAGATTTTGCACGTCAAATTTCTCCTGGCGTAACGCAGCAGTAGGATGACCAAACTTCAGGCGCGTATCGTCGTCTCTGCTGGTCTTAACGGAGTGCTATGAATCGTACGCGTTTGCTGATGATCGGAGTCGTCGCCTTGGCCCTGGGCGCCTTCGTCGGCCTGTTTGTTTACAAAAATCTGCAAGGAAAAAGTTCATCCGCCGGCGAACCAGGTGTAGACGTTCTGGTGGCTGCCGACGATATTCAGGTCGGTGCCCGAATCGAAGAGCACGATGTTCGTGCCGTCAAATATCCCGCCTCGTCTCTGCCCGCCGGAACCTACAGCGCACGCTCCAAGGTCATGGGCCGCGGCGTAATCCTCCCCATTTCCAGAGGCGAGTTCATCCTGCCCAGCAAGCTCGCGCCTGAAAATGCCGGCTCCGGTTTGCCTTCCCTTATTCCTCCTGGAATGCGCGCCGTCTCCGTTCGCGTGAATGAGGTCGTCTCCGTCGCCGGCTTCGTCGGTCCCGGCACTCGCGTCGACATACTCCTCACCGGAACTCCCAACGGCAGCACTGAAGATCAAACTACCACTGTGCTGCAGAACGTCGCCGTGATCGCGTCCGGCCAGCGCCTCGAGCGCAACGCTGCCGGCGATGCCCAAAACACTCCCGTCATCACGGTTTTGGTTTCTCCCGACGATGCCGAACGTCTTACTCTGGCCAGCGCCGAAGGCCGGATCCAGCTCGCCCTGCGCAATCCCCTCGATACTCGCCAGGACGATGTCATCGCGGCCAACGCCCGCGGACTTTACAAAGGTGGAACGCCGGTCGCGGCTGCGCCCGCGCCGCACGTGCATTCCGTCAGGCCCCCAAAAGCTCAACCTCCAGCCCCCGCTTCCATTCTGGGTATTGAGGTTTATCAGGGGGACAAGAAAAAAGAGGTCGTCAACTTCCCCGAAGGTAGTGAGGAGCCCAAATAGTTGAAAGATGAATCTTGCATGCGTGTCTCAGTGCTGCATGGCGGCTTCTCTCACGTGGAGACGAATCAACGATGAAGTTTCGCGCGACACTTCTTGCCATCACCTTGTCCCTATTCGTCACCACATCTTCCTTTGCTCTCGCTTCTCGCCAGGAGCCCAACCCTCCTGCCCCTCCGTCGCCGCAAGATCAAGTCACGCCCTCAAACCAAACCACGCTTCCGCCTCAATCCGCGCAGCCGCAAGGCTCGGCCCCGCTGCGCGTCATGGTCGACAAATCGCTCCTCATCAACACCACCGAGCGCCTCAAACGCATCTCGGTCACCGATCCCACCATCGCCACGGTGCGCGTCATCACTCCCACCCAGATTCTCGTCCACGGCCTTGCCCCCGGCGAAGTCTCTCTGCTCATCTGGGATGAAAACGAACGCTCGCGCAGCTTCGATCTCCGCGTCGACGTCGATGTCAGCGCCTGCGCCGAAGAGGAACGTCGCGTCTTCCCCGACGAACAAATTTCCGTCTCACCCTCCCGCGCCGCCATTGTCCTCTCCGGACACGTCACTACTGAAGACGTCGCCAAGCGCGCCGGAGAGCTCGCCTCCGCCTACTCCAAAAACGTCATCAACGTGCTTACCTTCGGCCCCGTCGGCGCGCAGGAAGTTCTTCTCGAAGTTAAGTTTGCCGAAGTCGATCGCTCCGCCCTCACTCAACTCGGTGCCAATGTTTTCTCCACCGGCGCAGCCAACGTCATCGGAACTTCCACCACCGGCCAGTACGGCGGTTTTAGTCCCCCCTCCATCACCCAGACGCAAGGACAAAGCACGCCCTTTCCCGCCACCGAAACCCTGAGCAGCGTGCTCAACTTGTTTCTTTTCCAACCCAACATCCACCTCGGCGCCGTGATCCAGGCTCTGCAAACCAAAAATCTTCTCCAGATTTTGTCCGAACCCAATCTCATCGCCGTCAACGGCAAGAAGGCCAGCTTTCTCGCCGGTGGACAATTCCCCTTTCCAATCGTGCAGCCCGGCGCCGGATTCACTGCCGTTACCATTTCTTTCAAGGAATTTGGCGTCAAGCTTGAGTTCACTCCGGTCATCATGCCCAACGGCAATATTCATCTCGTCGTCGCGCCCGAAGTCAGCACGCTCGATTTCGCCGATGCGCTTACTATCTCCGGTTTCACCGTTCCCGCCCTGAGCACCCGCAAAGCGGAAACCGAATTCGAATTGCGCGACGGACAAAGCTTCGTCATCGCCGGATTAATCGATAATCGCGTCACCGACACTTGGAATAAAGTTCCCGGCCTGGGTGATATTCCCATCCTTGGCGCTTTTTTCAAGAGTAAAAGCATTTCCAAGAGCAACTCTGAGCTGATGGTCCTGTGCACCGTGCACAAGATTTCACCGGACAACCAGCCGCCTCCTGGACCCAAGAATCCACAGCCCTATATCAACAACGACAAATTCGACGGCACCAAGGTCAAGCCGTCAGGAAAATAAGAAGGAAGCGGGAAACAGATGACATCGATCGCGCGAAGAAATGGCAGTAACCTGACGCCAGTCCCGCAGTGACGAAGTTTGAACGCCCGGAACGGAAGTGCCGGGAGAGCAGCAAAAAATTAAGACGTTAACCGAGTCCTCAACGAACGCCACGGGTTAGAACCCACATGCCAGAGCTCACCGTAGTCATCGTCGCCACCGATAGCGAGCAGCGCACCGTGCTCCAGGTGTTGGTCGACGGTACCAGCGTGGCCAGCACCGTGCATACCTGCGCCAACTTCCCCGTCGCCAGCTCCGATCCCATCATGCGCCGCGTTCAGGCCGCCAACCCGGATGTCCTTCTGGTCGACATTCCCCCCGACAACCATGTCCAGGCCATGCGCGCCATCGAACTTCTGCGCCAGGAGCTTCCCGAGTCTGCCGTCTTCGCCATCGGAAGCCTGAGCCAGCCTCAAGTGATTGTCAGCGCGATGCGCGCCGGCGCCCGCGAATTCATCGAGCGTCCCACCACCACTACAGATCTGCTTGAGGCCTTCGTTCGTCTCACCGCTGCCCAGCGCCGCGGTCACAAAGAGGGCCCGCGCGGCAAGGTCTTTACCATCGTCAATGCCAAAGGCGGCAGCGGAGCCACCACCGTGGCCGTCAATCTTGCTCTCGCCCTGCAATCGGCCCACGGCCAGACAGCTCTGGTCGATCTCGCTCCGCTCGGCCACACCGCGCTGCATCTCAATCTCAAGCCTCTGTTCAATATTGCCGACGCCACCCGCAATCTTCACCGCATGGATAGTTCCCTGCTCGAAAGTTTTATGACCCGGCACAGCGGCGGCCTGCAACTGCTCGCCGGAACCAACGCACCCGCAGCCATCGAACCCTCCACCGCCGAATTTGTTCGCCTCTTCGACATGCTGGTCGGTCATTACAAGTATGTCGTCGTAGACAATTCTTCCCGTCTCGATGCCGCCAGCCGTCTGGTCTCGAATCTCTCGGAGTGCGTGCTGCTCGTCGCCTGCACCGACGTGGCTTCCCTGTGGAGCGCCGCCCGCGTCCAGCAATATCTCGGGGAAACCGGTAACCGCGAGCGCTTGCGCCTCGTCCTCAACCGTTTTCGAAAAGTCCCCGGCTTCACCGAGTCCGACGCCGAAAACGCCGCGGGAGTAAAATTGCTGTGGCGCGTCCCCAACCAATATTTCGCCATCTCGTCGGCCATTGATCGGGGCTCGCCGGTGATGGAACAAAGTCACACGGATATCGCCCGTTGCTTTTCCGGGCTGGCACAAGAACTGACCACCAACGACGTGGATGTAAAACGCGCCGCCTGGTCCTTATTTAAGAGCGTATGAA
>DASRWO010000331.1:0-19853 GCA_035654555.1 Candidatus Deferrimicrobiaceae bacterium
TCATGATCTGGTCCATTTGACATTTGGAGCTCCGGCGAAGTTTGTGCGGAGATATGGAGACGCGGCTGCATTGATCAGTCAAGCGGCACGAGAGTTTCGCGCGGATGTGAAGTCACTGCAATATCCGTCGGACGACGAGTCTTATCATCTGGCGAAGGAAACGAAAGCTGGGTTGGATACCGTGCTGGAGCGGAAGCGGGCGATGCAGCGCTGAATTTTGGCCACGAATTTGTGCGGATCTGCACGGGTATAGACAAGTTCCGGGTTTCAAACACGGTTGCTACGGTGCTAGGCTATGGGTATTGAGGAGGGAGTGATGACGCACCTCTTGCCTGTTTTTTTCCTGCCGTTCTTTGGTTTTGGCTTTGTGATGTATTTTCTGCCGTCCATCATTGCTCTGGCGAGGAGCAAACGGGATATTACGGCAATCGTGTTGCTGAATTTCTTTTTGGGTTGGACGATGATTGGGTGGGTGGTTGCCTTGGTGTGGGCGGTGAAGACTGACGTCCCCATGGTGGTGCGGTGAGGCTTTTTGCACGTCGATGGGGTGGGCCGCGAAGCTGGCTGATATCCCTGTCGATCGTTTGTTTTGTGCTGACCGGCTGCTCGCGGCAGAAGGTTGACGCAGCGCCGGATGCTGTTTTTCAACTGCAGGCGGTAGCTCCCGCGGACCCGGCGAAATTTCCTGTCTTGCAACAGAGTAAGCATTGGAGCAATCCTTATCTGGTGGTGCGCCCGGCGGCGGTAGGGCTGTTGACGGACGTGGCAGCGAATGAAGAACAGATTGTGAAGCCCGAAGAAGTTTTGAAGGCCCTGGCGCAGTTGCCGGCAGCGGCGTGGCCTTATGGACGCGCGGTCGCGATTCTAGTGGACGCGAAGGCGACGAGCTCAGAGCAAGACAAGATCGCGCTGCGACGGAACCGGGGGATTGTTGCCGGCGAATTGCAGAGCGCGCATGTCGCAATCAACTGGATTCCCTCCTCTTGAAGCTTCTCGAATACAAATGAAAGTCTGCAAGACAATCGTGGACATGCGTGCAGCTTGCGAGGCGGCGCGACGCGATGGAAAACGTTTGGGCTTCGTACCGACGATGGGAGCGCTCCATGAAGGGCACTTGTCGCTGGTGCGAGCAGCGAAGGCAGGCTGCGATACGGTGGCGGCTTCGATTTTTGTCAATCCAACACAGTTTGGTGCGGGCGAGGATCTGGCGAAGTATCCGCGGACGTTCGAGCGGGACCGGGACTTGTTGGAGCGAGAAGGCGTATCACTTCTTTTCGCGCCTTCGGTTGAGGAGATGTACCCGGAGAGCGCGATGACGCGGGTTACGGTAGAGGGCCTGAGTGACAAACTGGATGGGCGTTCGCGACCGGGGCATTTTCGCGGAGTGACTACCGTGGTGGCAAAGCTGTTTCATGTAGTCGATCCGGACGTGGCATTTTTTGGACAGAAGGACGCGGCGCAGGTGGCGATCATCCGGCGGATGGTGCGCGACCTGAAATTTGCGGTGGAGATAGTGGCTTGTCCGATTGTCCGTGAGGCGGACGGGTTGGCTATGAGTTCGCGGAACGCTTATCTCGACCCGCAGGAGCGAAAACAGGCGCTGGTATTGCATCGATCGCTGATGCGGGTGAGGAAGTTATTCGAGGCGGGGGAGCGGAGTGCGGAGAAATTGATCGCTGCGGGCCGCGAAGAGATTACGGGAGAAAAATCAGTGCTACTCGACTATTTCGAAGTCGTAAATCCAGAGAGCCTTGATGCGGTGGAAACTGTTGGGAGCGGTGTGCTGGTGGCGGTGGCGGCGTTCGTGGGAACGACGAGGCTCATCGATAATGTTTCGCTATGAAGTGTGACGGATTTAGCGGCTGGGCTGTGCCTTGGATAGCGCCGCTGAAACAGGTTGAGGCGATAGCTGTTGTCTGACTAAGGCTTCGATCTGCGACCAAAGGTGAGGGTCGCATTCGCTTTGCATATGGCCGGGGGTGACGACGCGGTACCACCAGGAGGCTTCCGGACAATCAATCGGAGTCTTCTTGTAATCCATGCGGTAACTGCCCAGAATTTCGGTCTTAGCCGGATCAGCGGCAGCAATTTGGCGGCGGCCGTGAATGATGCCTTGCGTTTGATAAAAGTTGATGGCTTCGACGACGTTATCGGGAATGATGGCATCGTTCTGCCACGGCTTGGCAACGCTATCGACTTGCACCGTCAATAAAACTGGGATGCCGCAGCGCCGCAGATCGCGGGCCAGGAGCACGGCCGCGGATGCTCCCCAACTGTGGCCGAAAAGGACGATGTGAGCGCGCGTCTTTTCTTCGGGGGAGAGAACACCGTCGTGATCGGTGTCGAGGAGACGAAGCACGTCGTCGTAGGCTTGCTTCCTGCGCCGGTTCTCGAAGACGCGAACGTAAGTCCCCTTCGGGACAGTTCGCTGGATGTGCTGTGCGAATTGAACGGGGCCATGGTGAATGTTGTTATGGCTCACGAATCCGCCGACGAAGCCGATGACGATGTTGGAGGGGGACGCTGGGGCATTGGAGCGAAGAAGCGAGGTATTAGCGGCTCGGGAAGCGACGGGTGTTGCGGTGGTTGCCAGCATCACTAGACTGACAATCGATGTGCGAAGCGCGGAGACCCGAGACATACAGATTCCTGTTCGATGAGATGAATTGTCCCAGCCGGAAGATGCTGTAAAAAACCGCCTGTTCGCCTCGACAGTCAGGCGTAAGCAGCCTGCCAAATGCCTGGAACCGTGCAACCCGAGCGCAAGTTTACACCACCGTGTCAAGTTGCGTAGACGGAGCGTTTCTTGCCGGAAAGGAATGGATTTCCGCCGAGGATAAACCTTAGCGGCCGTTCCGCTGCTTTGGTGATACCGATGCGGGGAGTGATTTGAATATTTTTGGCGCGGAAGCCATCTTCGCCCAGCCACAGGCTGGAAGTGGGCGAGGTGAGATCGCGGCCGTTGTCCCGGGAGCGGGTAATGCTGAAGGCTTGGGCAAGGCGTCCAGGGCCGCTGGTTAGGCGAGGCAGATCGCGCGGGGTGAGGGGAGAGATGCCGCGGGCGCGGGCCATTTCTTTAATGCCGCAGACTGGTTCGAGGGCGCGGAAAAGTACGCCGCCTGCTTTGCCTTCGCGCTCGCAGGAGACATTCAAACAATAGTGATTGCCATAGATGAAATAAATGTAGGCGTAGCCGGGAGGGCCAAACAGCACGGAATTGCGGAGGGTATTGCCGGCGTAGGCGTGCGAGGCGGGATCGTTGGTTCCGAGGTAAGCTTCGACTTCGACGATGCGCGCGGCGAGACGAACGGTGTCTTCGCGGACCAAGATTTTGCCGAGAAGCGCGCGAGCTACGCGCTGTGGGCTGCGGGCGAAAAATGAACGGTTCAGGGGCTGAACTAGGATCGCGTTCGGACCGATGGGGTGTTTTTCCATTGCATTGAAATCATAAGAGCGTGGAGAGCGGTTTGTCCCGCCGGCCTGAGAGATCTGCAAAGCGAAGTACGACCACAGGGCTGAAGCCGCTGAAGCGCCGCCCTTCCACGTTACTGCTGACGTCATTACTGCAGACATCCGAATTGGACGCTGCACACCTATGCCGCGCCTTTGGCTGATTCTTTGAGATAGGCTAGAACCTCCACGGCGTGGCCTTCCGGCTTTACTTTAGGGAAGATGTGCTGGATCTTGCCATCGGGTCCGATTATGAAGGTGGTGCGGGCGATACCCATTACTTTCTTTCCATACATGTTTTTTTCCTGGACGACGCCGTAGGCTTCGGCGACTTTCTTGTCGGCATCGGCCAAAAGCGAAAAGGGGAGCTTGAACTTATCCTGGAATTTCTTCTGCGCTTTCGAAGTGTCAGGGGAAATGCCGAGGAGGACAGCGCCGCTTTTCTGAATCTGCTTGTAAGTGTCGCGGAAGGCGCAGGCCTCGACGGTGCATCCGGGAGTATCTGCGCGAGGGTAGAAGTACAGGACGACTACTTTGCCGCGCAGGGCTTTGAGCGAAACTTCCTTTTCGTTCTCGTCGTGCAAAGTAAACTCGGGAGCCTTATCATTGATGTTGATATTCATGAGTATCTCGCTTCCAGGGAAGTCGGGGTTGAAGGCTACATCCACGGACGCGGCATGGGTTGCGTCCGTGCCGGGACGATTTGTCTTCAGGAAATCCTTATACCGCAGATTAGGGTCATTCGTCATTGTGTTTCTCGCTTTGTGGGGGTTGACCGCTCCGCAAAGTGCCGGGCAAGAGGATCGACCCCAGATTGCTCCCAGGAAAAACCGGCCGCAGGAAAACAAGAAACCGAAGAACGGCAAGGAGCCGCGCGCGGTTGGTATTGTGCAATTTAGCGGCAGCAGTAAGGGGACGCTGATTCCCGTTGCCATTCTGATTGACGGGAAGTTTTACGATGCCAGCGCGTACAAAGCGGACCCGATACCGATGGCGCTGGAATCGGGCACAGTGTATGAGGCAGAGCAGACGGGCGATCCGGATGGGTTGTTCGTGGTCAATGGAGCGCTGCATAGCCAGACTGCGGGGAGCGCGCATCCGTGGGTGGGAACGGGAACTTATTTGCCGCCGGGAACCGAGGCGCCGAAGGACAGTCGAAAAGCGGAAGATGTGCCGGTAGGCTTGGGAGGAAACAGCGACGATGAACCGCCCCGGCTTACGAGAAAGGGAGAGTCAAAAACGGCAGGACCGTCGGACTCGAAATCGCCTGCCGGTTCGTCCGGCGGACAGGAAACCCCGAAGACTCAGAACCCGCCAAGCGGGGACAAGCCTGGCGATGCGAGCGGCAAGCAACAGGCGCCACCGGCGCCGAGTGGTTCGGGGCAAGCTTCTCCAACGCAGTCATCGCCGACCCAGCCATCCCCGGGCCAGCCATCTTCCGGCCAGACCTCACCGACTCAGACCTCGCCCGCTCAAACGTCGACTACGTCATCAAAGGGTCAGTCATCGTCTGCTGAAGCAGACGGAAGTTATTACCGGCCGCAGCTACGGCGGGGCAAGCCGACGGGGCCTGCGCCGCCAGACGAGGATGACAAGGCGGTAGCGACGAAAGGGAGTAGCGCGGAATCTTCGACGGGTTCCAAGACGGCCAGCGGAGCGCAGGTGCGCATGGTGGCAGCGATTTCCGACGCTGCGGGACCGGATCCGCAATCCTATAAATTTTTCTGGAAAACTGGCGAAGAGGAAGAACGGCGCAATCAGATGTTAGCCCTGGCGGCGGATGAGGTGCGCGCTTATGCGGTTGCTATGGCGAGGAACCAGATTCCGGCACGGCCGGTGACTTCCAAGGCGGGATCAGTTGGTCGCAAGGTACCGAAAAAGCCGACGCAGCCGGTGTTTGAGAACATTCAATTTCGCGGATTCAACCTATGGCTCACCGATCAGCCAGTGATGATTTTGAGTGCGGAGGCGCATATTCCGGTTGCGCCGGGAGCATCCGCTCCTGCGAGCCAACCATACAGCCTGGTGCTAGTGGCGCGAACTGACATTTATGGCGATCTGCGAAAACTGTATTCCGGCGTCACCGATCGATTTCATCTGGACGTGACGCCCCGGCTGGAGTTGATTGATGTGGTCGATGCAGATGGAGATGGTCGCGGGGAACTGCTATTTCGCGAAACCACGGATGCGGGCGGCGGCTACTTGATTTATCGCGCGACCCCGGACAAGCTGTGGAAGATGTTCGATAGCGTGAATGCGGAGTAGGGCAATTCTCAGTTCTTGTGTTGGTGCGTAGTTTTGGAGTCAAGAACTTATTTGTTTCAGTTTTTAATTCTAGGTTTCGATGCCTACGTGGCAGACGCGGCCGACCAGATAATCGGACGCGGATTTTCCTTCTTCCATGGTCATGACGTCGATGGGATAGTCCTGGTTGTGGGGGCGCAGAATCAGATTATTTCCGGCTGTTTCGACGTATTTGACTGTGCAGGTTCCGTCCTTAAGGACGGCGTACATGTTGAACTCGCCCTTGCGATAGGGTTTGAGTGAATTGTAGTGGCGGTCGATGAGCAGCGTGGCGCCGGGAAGCAGACGCGGATACATGCTCATACCTTCGCGGGCGTCCACTTTAATTACCACAAAGCGTTCCCATTGCTCGCGATCGCCTTCAATTTCGGGTTTCAGTTTCTTGAGAAATGTTTTCTTAAATTTCAGAATTTCTTTCACGTCCATACTGGTGAGCAAGGGTTCAGTGGCAGCGACGGTTCCATCGGTCAGAAGGACATTCTGAAACTCGTCGTTGCTGGGAGGCAGAATGGACGCGCGCTTGTTCACTTCGGAGGGATCGAGGAGATCGAGTACAGACAGATGTTGAACGGCGAGGACGCGGTCCATGCCTTCGAGACTGAGGCCGCGCTTGCGATTGAGGAAGTTGGAGATGTGGGCCTGCTTGAACCCCGTCTGTTGGGCCAGACGGAGGCCGGTGAGATCGCCTTCCTCGATACGCTCCCAAAGAGCATTGCGGAGATTGTCTTGCAGGACTCGGAATTTCATGCCGCGAGTATAGCATGGATTATAGCAATGCGCTATTTCAAAAACGATTTCCACAGCTGCTCAGGTATAACGACCTTGACTGCAGAAATTGGGAGCTATACGCTACCTGCAGTTTATAACTCACTTTGATTTCCACGGGAGCGAGGGGACAATGAACGGGTCGGATAACTTGAACGAAGGTAAGAACTTCATAGAATTCCGCCGGAAAGTGAGAGCTTCCGAGGCGCTTTCCGCCTCGATGGAAAGTCTGCTGAAGACTTTGAATTTCAATGGAAGAATCAGCGTGATCGTACAAAACGGGCGGGTTCTAAAGTCCGGATATGAGGAGGGATTTTTCCGGCAGCGTGAGGCGGGATCGCTGTTGGCACGCGGCACGCCGGCTGAAATGTAAGTTCGGACTGTAACGGGGCGAGTGTTCGAGCGTTCCGAAAAATTAAATAGCGCAAGCAGGTCGTCGCAAGAAAAACGAGCCCTGCGCCGATTTCGGCTCCGAGAGCAGAAATCAGGCGCAGGGCTTTTTGCTTCGGCGGCGAGCGTCTGCATTCAAGCCAAAGCGTTTCAACCACATCGGCTCACAGCGCAGCGTGGAGCCCGAGGAGGAGCGATGAAAGCAAAGATGATTTCGCCGAACGAGTTGAGCCTGGAGTTGAAATATTGCGAACGCTGCGGCGGGTTGTGGCTTCGTCCTGTGGGTGGCGAACAGGTTTATTGCGTTGCCTGTGGACGGGTGATGGCGGAATTGCCGCCGGCCGCCTGCGAGATTAGGAACTCCAGGCAGCCGCGAGGGTCGCAGCTGACGATTGATGCAGTCGAGTTTGATGCGCGCGAAGGAGGAACAGACATGGACGGGGCGGGAGGTGTGGCATGAGCGGCCTCGTGAAATGGATTGCGGCACAGGCGGATGGCGTTCCGGGGAAGGGCGTCGCAGCTATGCTGATCCCGGCGAAAAACGGAGGGGCGGCAGCAGAGACGTGGCCTAAGTTGGAGGCGCATACCTTCCCGCCGACGACTGGCGCCGGAGCGGAATTCGAGATTGCGGCGCAGCGTGACTGGCAGGGTGATCCTGATATATGGCTGTATAGGAAGAAAACGACGGCATTGCTGCGTCGCTACATGCGATGGTCGCTGGAGGCGGGACGACTGCCTTCGTTGCTGGGCCGGGAGTTATTTCGGGCGAAGATTACAGCTTTTACAGCGACGACTTTTGAGGCGAGAGTAATTTTTCTGCATGATGTGGAGAAGTGTCTGGATCAGTTGAAAAGCTTCGACCGTCAACTGGTGGCACGGGTATTGTTGCAGGAGTACGACCACGAGTCAGCGGCGAGGATTCTGCAATGCACGCGCAGAACGCTGGAACGGAGACTGCCGGACTTGATCGACGAACTGAGCGAAAGTCTTTTGCGGTCCGACTTGCTGGAGCGGTTGCCGGAGACCACGGAGAATCGCGATGAATAGCGATGTTGCGCAGCCGCAGCGAAAGACTTTCTCACAAAATCTTGTCAAGAGGGGAAAGGAGATGATTTTTGCGCAAGTGATTGAAAAGGCGAAGAAAATAAATTTAGAAAAATGTCACAATTGCCCTATGCAATATGATATAATGGTTTTGTAGAGTTAAGAAAAAAGATATAGAGCCGGAGGGCGCGCTGAAAAGCGCGCCTTTTGTGTTTTGAGGCTGGGATGCGGATGGCAAAAACGAAAAGCAAGGGCCGCACCAAGAGCAATGGCGGAAGGCGGTTTGATAAGTGCTGCAAGTGCGAGATGGCGACGAAGGGGATTGCGGTGTCAGATATGAAAGCGCCAGTCGACTTTGTGGAAGCCCGAAAGAACATTGCGACCCTGGTGCGGATGTCAGTGAACGAAATTGCGGTTCGATTCATCGAACTGGCGAAGGATGGGGAAGTGGGCCCGGCGAAATATTTGTTTGAGGTGTGTGGATTGTATCCGGCGACGGCAGAGACTTCCGCGAAACCAGAAGGCTCGCTGGCTTACACGTTGTTGAAGCGGTTGGGATTGCCGACTGACGCCATGGTTTGCGACGAGGACACGCCGACGATTGGGTTGTCCCGCGCGACGGAGACGACGACCAGAGAAACGGACGAGGTTAACGACAGGTCCGCGAACGAACGTTATCCCGAACAGAAGCGAAGACTGGACGAATACAAGAACGAAATGTAGCGCTTCGGAGTGGAGGCGCCAGGACGTGGAGGATGCCGTAGAATGAACCGGAGTTACGAGCGGATGAACCGCGCTCCGGGGCTTTCGATTTCGCCGCCGGGAGAATCGAATGTGGGGAAGTTGGTGAACGCGACTTCCGCGACAAATTCGACGGTGCGGGAACTTCGGAACTCCGGAAAAAATACGGCGGGGAGAAAGGTCCGGGTTGCACGGCCTAAGATGGGGATTGATATTACGTGGGTGACGGAACGGATTGGCGTAGGCGGGGGGATCTGGACAGTGGAGAACATGGCGGCGGTAGCGCGCGCCGGGGTCACACACATTATCGACATGCAGATTGAGTTTGACGATACGCCGTTGGCGGATCGTCATGAGATTGCGGTCTGTTGGAATCCGGTGGACGACGACTTTGAGCCGAAGCCGGCGGCAATATTCGCACGCGGAGTGGACTTTGCCCTGGCGGCGCTGGAAGAAGATGGTACGAAACTCCTGGTGCATTGCGCGGCGGGAGTACATCGAGCACCGATGATGACTCTGGCGCTGTTGGGTGTGATGGGCTGGAGCGTGGAAGATGCGATGCGGTTGGTGGAGGCGCGACGCCCGGTGGCGGATTTCGCTGAGGTCTATGTACGGAGCGTAGAAGATTTTTTGCAGGGACGGAGTTGAGGCACCGGTTTCCAGCTTCAAGAATGTCTATGCGAACAAAAGATTAAAAACGTGAAGCGATAGGAATGCCTTGCGGGCTGGTCGTTTGGGAGAGGAATCCGCTTGGGTTCGCTCAGGCAAAGCACGGCCTTCGCTCAGCATGACAAGTTTGATTTTGAGGAGGAAGTATGTTGCAGACATGCCGTCCGGCGGGGCGGCTTTTTTATTTGGTACTGGCGGTAGTGATGGCGGTATCGGGTGTTCGGCTTATGGCGCGTGACGTTGCCGCGAACGATGTTGCGGCGAACAATGGGGAGAATCCGACGACTTCGCGTGCGGCGGAGCCTGTTCCGAATGGGGCTTCGCCCAGTCCGCAGAGTGGTCCGACGCTGACCAGCGTGATCGACACCGTTTATCTGGCGGATGGAACGCCTGCGCAGGGGGTGTTGGTGATTTCGTGGCCGGCATTCGTGACGGCGAGCGGGAGCGCGGTGGGAGCCGGGACGCTCGATGTGACGCTGGGAACGAGCGGAGCTTTGAATGTGGCACTTGCGGCGAACGCGGGTGCAACTCCGGCGGGCGTCTACTACACGGTGGTGTACCAGTTAGGCCCGGGGGAAGTGCGAACGGAGTACTGGCTGGTTCCGACAAGTTCTCCGGCCACGCTGGCGGTGGTGCGCACGACGCCGGGAGCGGGAACGGCGGCGCAACCAGCCTCGATGCAATATGTGAATTCGGCGTTGGCGGGGAAGGCGAATGATAGCGCGGTGGTGCATTTGGCGGGGACGGAGACGGTAGCGGGGACGAAGACTTTTTCCACGCCACCGAATGTGCCGACGCCGGTGGGCGCCGGAGACGTAACTAATAAGTCCTATGTGGATTCATCCATCGAGGCGGTGGGAGCGGGCAATTATCTACCGACGGCGGGTGGTGCGATGACGGGGCCGTTGACATTGAGCGGCAATCCGACAGCTCCATTGCAATCTGCTCCAAAACAATACGTGGATGCAAGCGTCACCGTTAAGGCAGATCTGATAGCCGGGCTGGTGCCGGCGAATGAGTTAGGGAGCGGCACACCGTCAGGGCTGAATTGTTTGCTGGGAAGCGGCGCGTGGGGGCCTTGCGGATCGAGTGCGAATGCGACTGCGATTCAGAGTGTGCCGGTGGCAGCGGGAACGCCCGCAAACGGGCAGGTACTGACCTATTCCTCGGCGTCAGGACAATATGCTCCAGAAGCGCCGGGGGGCGGATCAGGCGGGGTGACGATTAGTCCGACGGGAAGCCAGAGTATTGTGCAACCGGTGGGCTCGCAAATGACAGTGAATACCCTCAGTGGTGTTCGATATGTGACACCGAGCGACAACTGGAGCGCCACGCCGAGCGGGAGCCTGGCAGCGGGATTGCAGGCGACGGTAACACTGGCGCCGTGTCCGGTGGGAATCGATACGACTTCGTATCAGATGTATTTCATGTATGTGCAGGGGGGTGGGGGAACGGCGGAGCCGGTTTTGGCGCAGGGAGGGACTTGTACGCCGGGTGCGGCTTCGGGGACGGTAGTGTTCACGCCAAAATATGCGCACTCGGCCGGCTATACGATTGGCAGCGCGTCGAGCGGGATTCAGGAAGCGATTAACGATGCTTGTGGTTTGCCTTCGGGAGTGAACTCGGGAAATCCGAATGCGCATGTGATTCTTCCGGCGACGGGTGCGACGGCGAGCGCGTTGCCGGTTTATGGATCGATTTTTGCGCACTGCAGCCGCTCTTTGATTGAAGGCCATGGGACGCTGCTCTCGTGCTCGACTCGGGACCGCTGCATGTTTCTGGGCGACCAGGTGAACTCGAACCATTATGGTGGGATCACACTGCGGGGGGTGAATTTTACGTCGACGGTGCACGCCGATGGTTGCCTGATCCTCAATACACAGCGGCAGACGAATGTTGTGACCATCACGACCGTTTCAGCTTGCAGCACCATTCAGACGGGGGATCGGGTCAACATTAACTTTACGGACAACCCGACCTATTGGGGGAACCATGGGCCGGTGACGGTTTCGGGAACGTCGATTACATACAGTCAGACTGCGGCTAATGTGGCGTCGGTTGCGAGTCCCGGAACCATCGCCATTGAGAATGCAGCGGCGGAAGACAATGCGATGCCGGGAACGCTGGATGACATCAAGTCTTCGGCGGGAGGTGGGGGTTCGTTCAATCAGTTCTTTGTGATGGACGACGATGAGGCTGCGACCATCCGGAACTTCGATGCGGACGGAAGTCAGGGGTTAACCTGCACGGCCAATCACTGCGGCTCATACGTTTACGCCGCGAATTGGGGCGCGCCGGTGATTTGGATCGACAAGGCGAATATCAGCCCGCAATGCGCGGGGAATGGAGTCACAAATTACTCGAACAACGTGACTCGGGTGACGGACTCGGTGATGCAGGGCTTCGGGATGTGGGGTGTGAACACCGCGACGATCCTGGGCAATTACGGTGGAACCGAGCTGGACAACATTTACATGGAAGAAGGCGCGGGACCTTGTCCTAATCCATATCTGGGCAGTTCATTCGGGGCGACGGGAATTATTTATGAGGGTAATGTCCAGCCTCTGACGGTGCGCGGTGGAGAACAGCCGGCGGGGCATGGAGTGTCTTTTCCTTTCAGTGGCACTTCCGGATCGACGCAATTGAACTATTACGTCATTGCCCACGATACTACGGCGGGAATTTACAGCGCGCCGCTGCTTGCGGGGGTCACTTTCACTAACGGTGGAGGGGGCAATGTGTCGGTGCAATGGCCTCATATTCCGCCGCAGAACGCGGGGGATACGGTAGTTTATGACATTCTGCGAATGCAACCGTCGACCAGTTTGGCGGCCAATGCTCCCAGTTTTCCGGTCAAAGGCTCTTGTACAGGCGGAAGTGTAACTGCATGCGGAAGTGTGGGCGTGAGTGAGGCGCAGTGTTCGGGACTAGTCTGCACCTATACGGATGCGGCGGGAGCGAACACGGCTGGTTATACGATTCAATCGCTGAGTTGGGAGCCGGTGTTGCCTTTCTGGCCAGGGAGCGCGGTGTTTTCGGGAGATGGAACATCTTCTTACTACAACCCCGTGGCCTCGTTCGACACCGAACCGGGGGATGTGGTTTCAGTGGATTGGAATGCGCTGCCAACCCTGCAAGTTCGTGATTGCGGAGACACGGCGGCAATCGGATCATGGTTTGGCGGGGCCTGGGAGCAGTGCCTGGAAGGGAAAGTGACCGGAACCTACGCGCCGATTGGCGGACTGCTGTTTCAGGACGGAAGCTACAACAATGGCACAGGCAGCGGGGTAAAGGGAAGAATCAATTTTGAATATCCTACGACTGGAGTCGGGAACATCCAGCCGCATCACATTATCACTTTGGTGGATTCCAATTTTGCAAAGACGCTGGCCACGATCGGCTTCCGTCCGCCGAATGATCCTGGGGATACTTACATCGGACTGGATGTTGCTGCGGTGCCGGGAGCGGAGCAGTTGGCGTTTGGGTCGCCGGTGGCGATTTCGAACTACATCGGAAATGCGGGAGACAATTCGAGCTACCTGGAGAGACTGACGGCGACCACCAAGACGTTCAACGTGCCAGTGCATATCAATGGGAATTTGACGGTGACGGGAATTTGTACAGGTTGCGGCGGCGGGGGTGGATCGGGAACGGTGAACAGCGGGACAGCGGCGCAGGTGGCGATGTATTCGGTAAGCGGAGCAGCGGTGAGCGGAGATAGCGGACTCACGGACAATGGAACGACGCTGACCTATACGGGAAGTAATGGGATTGCGGCGACGTCAGGAGCGTTCAGCGGAAATCTTACGGTGAACGGGCAATTGCTGGTGGCGGGGCCATGGGCGGTGAGTTCGCCAGTTCCGGGGACGGCGATGGCAGCGGCGGGGGCGGGGACATCGTCTCTAGGGCTTTCGAACGATGGGAACTTTTATATTTCGGCGAACGCGGGAGCTCCGCAAAAAGTGGCGACGAGCGGGACCAGTTCGTTTTTTTCCAATCTCTTTCAGGAAGATGCGAGCGACGTGGGCGAGTATGGAGCGACGGCGCAGAACTTGCATGTGTACTCGAGCTATACGAATAGTTCGACGTGGCAGCGGACTTCTCTGGGATATGACGGGACCGATAACTATGCAGTAGTGCGCAGCGAAAATTCGACGGCTGGGACGGCGCCGGGGTTGGGCTTTTGGGTGAACAGCGGGTTGAAGTGGGTGGTGGACGCGAGCAGCAATTTCAAGCCGTGGATCGACCAGACTTATAACGTGGGATCGTTCAATAGCACGGGGACCGGGAGTGGGCTACGACCGGGGACGGTTTACGCGGCGGGGAATTCCACGAGCGGCAGCGGATTTGAGTTGGGAAAGTTCGCCAGCCAAAGTTACGAACTTTGCAACGATGCGACGAATGGGACAATCATCAACGGGTTAGCGGTACTCACTGCGGCAGGCTGTGCGGCTAAGCCGGGGAGCGCGCTGACGAGTGGAGGGATCGGGGTGGTGATTGCGAATGCGGGAACTTCAGGAGTGGTGACGCTGGCGCGAATGGGGTCGGCTTATTGCAGCTTCGATGGAACGGCGACCGTGGTGGGGGATTTTGTTGTGCCTTCGAGCACTGCGAGCGGAGGATTTTATCCTTTGTGCCACGATGCGGGAGCAACGCAGCCGAGCGGGACACAGGTGCTGGGGCGGGTTTTGCAAGCGAGTTCGGGAAGTACGACGGTGCAGATGTTCCTGGATATGCCGGGTTCGAGTGTGAGCAGCAGCGCGTCGTATTCGATTCCGTGGCTCACAACGAACACGACGGGGACAGCGATCAGCTTTTCGGGCACGGCAAACAAAGCGGAACTGTGGGGAGTGGTGCTGACGTTTCCTTTGACCACGACCCAAGTGACGTATGACGTTTCGACTGCTGATAACACTAGTAACACGTACGACATTGGCGTGTTGAACAGTTCGGGGAACGTGGTGGCGCACATTGGAAGCACGGCTGGGACGACATTCGCACCGAGCACCGGGTGGAAGACATTAAGCTGGGCGACGAGCGCTACGTTGCAGCCAGGGAAATACTATCTGGCGATTACGAGCAGTTGTATTGGTTCTTGCGCGCAGGTTTATGGGGGAACGTCGACGGGATTTACGTTCCTGGGCGGAGGCAGTGGGACGGCGGAGAGTGTGACGGCGGGGGGAACACTGAACAATGGGATTACGATTCCGTCGGACAATCCGACGGAGGCGACGATTATGGCGTGGGAGATTCACTAGGGTTGGCGGTGAAGGTGGGATGGCCACCGGCGAAAGCCGGTGGCTTTTTTATTGGGCGCGCTTTGACAGCGAGTTTGACCATACGGGAAAGGCAATCGAGCTGCGCTCGACTGGACAGCCGAGGGCGGCTGTCCCCGCATTTGTTTCTTTACTTTGGGTCTACATATTTCTTGAGAGAGGGAAAACATTATGGGTAGTGCGATTGATCCGGAAGCGGCAGAGCCATCCAGGACGCAGGCCTTTGAGCAGAGTGACCGGAATCCGGCGGTCACTAATTGGAATGGGACGGACTCCGAGGGCGGGCAGCTAGCTACGCCTGCGTCTTCACAGAGCCGAGTAACTCAGCCTGGCCCAGCGCCTTCGGCGGATGCGGGGCTGGTGAATTACGACGATCTCGGCAGCGCTGACGCAGTCGAGAATGAGGCGGAACGCGAAGGGTGAGGCTGATTCAGTAAGAACTTGATCGGTTGTGAGGCCATCGGCGAGAGCTGGTGGCCTTTTTTGTTGGGAGACCAAAGACGGGAGATTGGATGCCGTGGGACTTTCTATCAAAGCGGATGACAGCGTGAAGATGCCAGGGATCCTTCGACTGCGCCAGATGGTTCGTTTCGCGAACCATCTTGCTTGGCTCAGGATGATAGTGATGGCAGCGACTGCGCTCTGGGTGGCCGTTTTCAACGTGAGCGCATCGGCGTCGACGTATTACGTGAGTTCGAGCACGGGAAACGACGCGAACGCTGCCACGTCCGCATCGGCGCCATGGAAGACGATCGCTCATGTGAATGGGCAGACGTTTCAGCCGGGGGATTCGATCTTGTTCAAACGGGGGGATGTTTGGAATGAGAGTCTAGCTCCTGGCTCCTCGGGAAGTTTGGGAAATCCCATTACATTCGATGCTTACGGGAGCGGAGCGGCGCCGAACCTGACTGGGTATTACGCGGTGCCTTCGACGGCGTGGGTTCTGGTAACGGGGAATGCGTGGAAGGCGGCGGTGCCGTCGACTTATACGGCGATCAACTTTTGTTTGTTCGGGTCGGTTTGGGGGCAAAAAGTGGCGGCGGTGTCGTCAAACCTGATGGCGGCGGGAGATTTTTATCTGGCAAACGGTTATCTGTATGTTTTTTCCGCAGGAAATCCGGCGAGCTTTTATAACGAAGCGATCGCGCCAATGGCGCTGAGTAATGTTCCGGTGATCAACGTGAATGGGCAGTCATGGCTGACGTTTCAGCATTTTCTGGTTAACTGGTTCGATCAGTATGGTGTGTACGTGCAAGGAGCGAGCGATCATCTGGTGTTCGCGAATATGGAAGCGGACTCGATGATTCCGCAGGGGACACAGCCGCTGGGATTCTATGTGGATGAGAGCGCGCCGGGGCCGGGCGACATCAAGATCTATAACTCGGAGGTTAGACAAAACGACTATGGATGGGGGCAGGCCAACGACCAGAACTTGTTGGGACGTTTCAATACGCAAACTTTCAGCCTGGCCCGCCTGGCTCGGACGCAGGATTACTTTCTACGTCTGTACGACAGCTCGTCACCGCCGAAATATTCGAGATATTCCGCGGCGTTGCATATTGACTATCCGCTATAGGCAGGCTTGGGCCGCGAAAGGATAACGCATGGCAGTTACGGATAGGGAATTAGCGTTAAAGGCACTCGATCTTGAATTCCAGCGGGAGGTGCTCGATAAGCTGGTACGGCTGGAGACGAAGATGGACGCGCTGATGGGAAACGGGCAGCCAGGCCGGATGAAAGTGGTGGAAGACAAAGTTGCGGTGCTGGAACGGAACGATTTGCGCAACAGCGTTCACAATCGACTGTTGAATGGCGCGATCAGCGCTGCGATCAGTGCGGCGATCGCACTGCATAGATACTGGCTGAAGTAGTTCACGGCAAGACATTTCAAAGCAAGGCAAAAGGAGAGCTATGAGCACAATACCGAGCACCACAATCATTACTAATCTTAAGACGTTAACGTTAGCCACCGCCAACACATTGAAGAGTGCGGGTGCAGGCGGCATCGACATGCAGGGGATGCTTGCGCTCGCGTTCAGCAAGGCGGCCGAACTGAAGGTGTGCCTGGCGCAGATAGTCAGATCTACAGATGGTGCGGACCCCAACCTGACTGCGCTCAACGATATTCTTGCCAGCCTTACTTAGGTCGAACGAGAAGCACGCCGGAAAAGATCAATGACATTTCAAGGAGAAAGAGCATGGATTTTCTAACCCAATTGCTGCGCGGAATTGCGTTCGTTCCGGCATTGGTAAACGGGATTGAAGGGCTTTTCGGAAATAAGTCTGGCGCCGAAAAGAAGGATGCGGCCATGTCGTTCCTACAGAACGCATTGGCGGCGGCGGACTCCGTCGCAGAGCGAGAAATTATCGACCCGGGAAAATTTAGAGATGGAATTTCTAAGATTATCGACGGAACCGTGGAATGTTTGAATGCTTCCACCTGGTGCAAACAAACGCCAGCATCAAAGGCCCAACCTTCGGCGTGACGAAACTATCCGACTTCTTCATTCCAATTCTCCAGCGTCTTTTTCACCAGCGCCATGTATTGGTCGGCTACGGCGCCATCGATCAGGCGGTGATCGTAACCGAGCGTGAGGTGAACGACTGAGCGGATGGCAATCGAATCGTTGCCATCTTTATCAGTAACGACTAGTGGCTGTTTGGTAATGCCCCCAACGCCCATAATGGCGGAGTTGGGCTGATTGATAATGGGCAAGCCAAATACGGCGCCGAACTGGCCGGGATTCGTCACTGTAAAAGTGGAGCCTTCGACATCGTCGGGCTTGAGCTTCTTGGTGCGAGCGCGCTCGCCAAGGTCCGTGATGCCGCGCTGCAAGCCGAGAAAGTTGAGGTCTCCGGCATTTTTCAGGACGGGCACGATCAGGCCCCAATCGAGGGCGACGGCGATGCCGACGTTGACCTGACGATGGTAGCGGATGCTGTCGCCTTCAAGCGAAGCATTGAGAATGGGCCATTGCTGTAAAGCGATGACGGCGGCGCGGACAAAAAAGGGCATGAAAGTGAGACGGACGCCGTGGCGCTGCTCGAAAGCGTTTTTCTGTTTCGCGCGCAGGGTCACGATGCGAGTGAAATCCACTTCATACATGCAGTGGACGTGAGCGCTGGTACGACGCGACTCGATCATGCGTTGGGCGATGATTTTACGCATGTTCGTCATGGGGACCAGGTCGCCCGGATAGGCCGCTGGAGCGGGCGGCGTCGCCGGACGTGCGGCAGCAGGCGCGGCCTGAGGAGCGGGTTCCGCGGCAGGGGCGGGGGGTGAAGCAGGGCGCTCGATGAAAGTCATGATGTCCTGCTTGGTAATGCGGCCGCCGAGCCCCGTACCGGAGATTTGCGAAAGATTGACACCGTGCTCGCGGGCAATCTTGCGTACCAGTGGGGACGAACGGGCTTCCTCCGTGGTTTCTTCCGCGGACTCGGGCTTGGAAGTTGGACTGGTGACGGGCGCGGGAGCTGATGCCGCGGGCTTCTTCTCTTCTTTTTTTTCTGCCGGCTTTGCTTCAGGCGGTGCTGCGGAAGCGGCTGGTGCTGCTTTCGCCGGGGCGGCCGCGGCTTCGCCATCCACAGAGATGGTGCCGACGACGGTGTTCACCCCGACCGTGCTGCCCTCGGAGACTTTGATCTCCTGCAGAATGCCGGATGCAGGGGCGGGAATCTCCGCGTCAACCTTGTCGGTAGAGATTTCGAAAAGCGGTTCATCGCGCTGAACCTTGTCGCCAGCCTTTTTCAGCCATTTGGTAATAGTGCCCTCAACGATGGATTCGCCCATCTGAGGCATGATGATGTCAGTCGGCATGATTTCCTTTCACGCGGCCCACGGTTCGGAACAGAGAACCGGACGCAACCGAATATTATAGCGGTTGCGAGAGCCAGCTTGAAACGGCGCCCAGGGCGACAGCTGGTTCTTCTTTTGGCGGAGAACTTCCGACTGTGTAAACTAGCTTCGCGATGACATCTCTCCCCCGCTCTGCACTTGCGCACCAATGTTTCTTAGCGGCGATGCGGTTCGTGCTCGTCTCCGGGTTTGTTCTGGCCTGCGTTGTAGCCAGTTTTGCCTCAGCTTATAACGGCCATCCCAAGCTGGTGGTCGTAATTGTGATCGATCAGTTTCGCGGCGACTATCTGGAACGCTATCGCGATCAATTTGGTGAAGGCGGATTTCGCCTGCTGCTCGATCACGGCGCTAACTTCACTGACTGCAATTACGATTACGCCAATACCCGCACCGCTCCCGGACATGCCACGCTGTTTACGGGCTCTTACAGCAACGGTCATGGCATAGCGGCCAACGAATGGTGGGATCCGCGGAAGAAGCGCATGGTGACTTCGGTGGAGGACGACACCACAAAGCTGGTGGGTGCCCCTGAAGAAAAAGCAGGAGCATCGCCGCACAATTTGTTAGCGGATACTTTAGGCGACGAACTCAAACTTGCCACTCAGGGACAAGCGCGTGTGTTTTCCGTTTCTCTGAAAGACCGGGCTGCGGTGCTTCCCGGAGGATTTGCCGCCGACGCCGCATACTGGATTGAGTCCAAGAGCGGCGTATGGATCACCTCCACTTACTATCGCAGCGACCTGCCCAAGTGGGCGCAGGATTTCAACTCAGGAAATAGCGCCGCAAAATATTGGGGCCGCGATTGGAAGAATACTAACGGCGACATTTTGCGCTCGACCGCCCATCGCAAGAGCAAAGATGGATCCGATGCAGGATTTTACGAAGTGATTGGCTCGACGCCTTTCGCCAACGAATACGAACTGGAATTCGCAAAACAATTAGTAGTCTACGAAGGTGTCGGCGGCGGACATGCCACGGACCTCCTCGCCATCAGTCTTTCCGCAAACGATATTCTTGGACATCAAGTTGGCCCCGATTCGCCAGAGATGGCTGCGATGGCACTCTCGCTGGATCGCGAACTGGCCGACTTCTTTAACTTTCTCGGTCACCAGGTCGGATTGGCGAATGTTTGGATCGCGCTATCGGCTGATCATGGGGTGTCCGCTTTGCCCGATGCAGCAAAGAGGTTGCGCATTCCCGCCGCTAATCTGGATGCGAGTAAGCTCGAAGCGCAGATTAACGGCACGCTTACAGCGAAGTTTTCGCCAGGTCACCCTGCCAGCTACATCAAACTCGACTATCCGCTTGGGTGGCTCGATCAGGATGCTTTCATCGCGGCTCACATCAAGGAGCAAGAC
>DASRWO010000332.1:0-12866 GCA_035654555.1 Candidatus Deferrimicrobiaceae bacterium
ACTCGATCTTCCGTCGCGCCAATTGAAGTAGTGCCGGAAAATGTGGACATTATGGTTGATCCAGCCACATTGCTTCCCGATTTGCCGAAGCTTCCGCCAGCCAAGGCCAGCCTGATTGGCGGAACGATTCAGAGAGTGGACCGGATACGCGATGAGTTGACGGTGCAAGTATTCGGCGGCGGGAAAATGAAAGTCTTCTTCGATACGCGCACCCACATCTATAACGGAAGCGCGCTGGGGGCGACCTCCGACTTGAGAGTCGCGGATCGCGTGTACCTCGATACGATTCTGGACGCGGGCAACATCTTTGCCCGTAACATTCGGCTGGCAACGCAAACGACGGGCGGGAGAAGCCAGGGAGTTGTGATCAGTTACCACTCCGGAAAAAATGAATTAATGTTGCGCGATCTGCTTTCACCCGAGGCGGTGAAATTGCGGCTTACGCCGAATACACAGATCGTGCAGGATGGGCACGTGGCGTATGCCAGCCAACTGGTTCCGGGAACTTTGGTGGATGTGGATTTCATCGCGCAGAAGGACGATCGCGACGCGCAGAAAGTTTCGATTCTGGCGGTGCCTGGGACTGACTTTACATTCGCGGGCGTTGTCACGTCTTTGGACCTGCACATTGGGCTACTGGTGCTGACTTCGCAGACGGACCGGAAAACTTACGAAATTTATCTTGATCCTGCCGTCATTACGGTGGACGAGGGCCTCCACGCGGGAGCGAACGTAACTACAGTGGCCCGGTTTGATGGGTCCCGCTACGTAGCGCGGACCTTGACGGTTAATTCGCGGTAGCGCGGAACGTGCCGTCGCCCGCGGGACTTTTTGCTCTTCAGTGTTTCACCCCGAATGTTTTCTACCCGGCACTACCGTGCCGGGCTTCTTATGCCGCCCTTCGGCGGCTGCGTTCTGACTGTTCACGAAGCGAGCCAGATTATTTCCTTGGGGCGAACCGCTGGTGGTAGACGTTACTAACGATTGGGCGAGGTGCTCACTTACTAACGTCCAACAGGACATCTACTGACGTTATCTGTCGTTTCTTAACTCCTCCTCATAAGCTAACCGCAGTTCCCAGCTAAATGCCAGTCGCAGGAAATTTACAGGCGGGCGCGCCTTCCCTGGGCTGGTCCCAGATCCGAAGCAAGATCCTCGGCTCTATCTCCGCCCTGAGGACCGATGCATCGCAAACTTTCCGTCGTAGCCGTCACGCTGCTCGCGTCGACCTTGTGTTTGGCTAGCTCGTCTTATGTGGTACCCACAACAACGCTGGCGGCTCAGACCACAAACAATACGAGCGCGGCAAATACCTTTAAGACTCAGTCGAACAACAATCGTGGCGCAGGAAATATAAGCAAGGTGGACGTTCATACCCTCCTTTATCCAGGCGCTACGACAAAGATTTATGCCCATTTCATGGGATGGTTTGGGGGATCGAGCCACATGAATGTGGGTTACAGTTCGACAGATCCTGCTCAGGTTAAGAATCAGATTGATGACCTGGTCAGCCGCGGCATTGACGGGGTGATCATCGATTGGTATGGGCCGAACGATGGTACCGACCAGGCAACGCAGCTGGTGATGGCGCAGGCGGAAACGCATCCTGGATTCACCTTCGCGATCATGATCGATGCGGGAGCGATTGCGCGGGCGGACTGCTCGGGTTGTTCGCCGCAACAGGAGCTGGTGAGCGAACTGCAATACATGGAGCACACATATTTTCCGTCGGCAGCCTACATGACCATACAAGGTCAGCCGATGGTTACAAATTTCAACGTGGACCTTTCCTATCCTTCGATCGACTGGACAGCGGCGACGGCGGCGTTGAGTACACATCCGACATTTATCTTCCAGAATAACAACGGATTCACTCATGTACTTACTGACGGAAGTTATTCATGGGTAATGCCTACGGCTGGCAGTTATGGGATGGACTATCTGATCAGCTTCTACGACACGGGTATGTCTTATCCAAAAGAAGAAACTTTTGGGGCGGCTTATAAAGGCTTTAACGATACGCTGGCATCGTGGGGATCGAACCGCATCATGAATCAGCAATGCGGGCAGACATGGTTGCAAACATTCTCGACGATCAACAGCATGTATAACTCGGGGAAACCGCTTCCCTATCTTCAACTCGTGACGTGGAACGATTACGAAGAGGCTACGGAAATAGAATCCGGGATCGATAACTGTTTGACGGTTTCGGCCAGCGCGGCTGGGAACTCTTTGCAGTGGAGCGTCAGCGGTAACGAGAATACGGTTGACCACTATACCGTATATATCAGCGACGATGGCGAGAACCTGATGCCGCTGACAGATATTGCAAACGGAATTCACTCGTTGAATCTGTGTGGATTCCCGATTCCTGATGGAAATTACAAAATGTTTGTGCAGGCGGTCGGCAAGCCCACGCTGGCGAACCAGATCAGTGGGGTTACAAGTTACACGGCGACTTGCGCAGCATCCCAAACAACGCCACCGCCCACTCCGGCTCCGCCTCCCATGCCACCCCCCCCACCGAATCCGACACTCTCTTTCAGTGCCGCGCCCGCGTCGCTAACGATTTCGGCTGGGGCTGCTGGAAGTCTTACGGTGAGCGCGAAGCCGCAATCGGGATCGTTCAACGGCGCAATCTCGCTGAGTTGCAGCGGTATGCCGAGTACGATGAGCTGCTCTTTTTCTCCGGCGAGCATTACTCCAGGTTCCGGCATAGCTACTTCAGTAGTTACGATCTCCTCCAAGGCAGCAACGGGCACAACTCCCGTGCTACCCGGGAATCCGACTCAACTTTACGGCAGCCTCTTACTGAGCTTCGGGATCGTGGGCTTTGGTTTTCTGGGGAAGGGGAGGGGTAAGCGCGGGGCACAAGGGGTCGCTCTCTGCGCCGTCCTCGCGTTGGGTATGCTGGGAGCTTCGTGCGGGAGCGCCAGAAGCGTTGGCAGCGGAAGCGCCGTCAATGCTGCCACTCCGGTCCATTACGCCGTTACCATTCATGGGGATTCGAGTGCCAGCCAGCTTTCCACCACTGTCAACGTGATTGTTCAATGACTGATGGTTCGAGGAGTTATGGTTCGAAGAATGATTGTTCGACGAGTGGCCGTTGTTCGAGGTAGGGGCAGGACGATGAAGTGCCGAGCGGTGAACCCAGCCGAGAGATTTCCCGGTCATCAGTCTTAACAGGAGCGACTTCGAGGGAACCCAGCTGGGCAGTTTGCGGAATCGAGTGATGTGGCGCAGAGCCAACGTCCGCTGCTCCAGTTCAAAATGGCGCAGATATTTCAGGACGATGTTGGGCATGGTCATGCGCAGAGCTGCGGAGAAATTCTGTTCCGCCATATTCTGTTGCTTGGTGGGGTCGGATAGAAAGCGGATCAGACAATCTGCAAGGTCTTTGGCATCGCCCGGCTTATAAAATTCGATCGCCATTCCCTCGCCGTCAGACATCTGGCGGAAATCTTCCAGATCGGCACAGACCACCGGGACGCCATAGGCGCAGGCCAGGTGCGCGACTCCGCTGCAACCGGTGGAAGATGAGTACGGCATGACCGCGACCGAGGAGCTTTGGAAAAGATCGGGTAAATCGTCTTCGTCAACGTAGCCGGTGAATTCGATCTTCGGATTCGCCGCACACTTCTTCTTCATCGATTCGACGTATCCCGCAGCTTGCGGGTGGTTGCCGCCAGCTACCACTAACCTGGCATTGGGCAGAGCCTCCGAGATATATTGAAAAGCCTCGATCATCAACTCCAACCGCTTGTAGGTTCCCCATTTGCCGAAGGCCAGGATGCGGTGCTCGGGATTGCCACGTCGGGACGAATCGGGGAATTGAGGCTCACGTGACAGAATGCCATGGGAACGGAGATGCACATTATCGCGGCCGTATTTTTCGTGCAGAATCTTGCGATATCCGGGCATGAGCACGGAAACGGAGTTGGCGAGAAGAAGCATGCGAGTGGCCACGGCTCCGGCCAGGCGGTAGGTGCGCGCGTAGCGCACGCCGGCGTCCTGCAGATTCACGGTGTCGATGAGGTGGTGAAGCGTGACGTGGGTATAGCAACCGCTGAGGCGTGAAAGCAGCGGAGTGATGAGTCCGGCAAAAGCAACCAAGGGATTGCGTCCGAAGGTGCTGAAAAGCAGATTGAACCAGACGACATCGGGTTTCTGTTTGCGGATCGCGTTCAAAATGCGGGCGGAACTGGCCGCATCGTTAAAAGACCAGCAACGCTCGACGGTAAATTTCGGCAATTCAGGCGCGGGCGAAGAAAGTGTGTCGGCGAGAACCGTAAGGCGAATGAATGGATTGCGCTGAAGTTCATGCGCAATATGAAGACCATATTCGCTGAGCCCGCCCTGGCTGGGCGGGAAAGTTGTAACCAGACAAATCTTCATTCAGTCTCCGGCTTAAGGTCCATCTAAATTCCATCGATCAGGCTCCGTCGATCAACCGTCGCCGATCCAGCTACGGCCATCCACGCTAGGTGAAATCGAAGCGAGGAAATCCGAGCTTCGAACAATCAAGGTTCGATGAGTTCGCCGGGGGAGATGTTGGCTGGATTTGGAAGGGAAACAGCGGAATGTCGCTCCGCGAGGTGGAGGCGCTTTTGTTCGAGCGTTTTCAGCATTTTGCTGCTGATGTTGGTTTTCATCGCTTCGACGGAATCAGGCTCGATAACCGTCATGGTGCCGGACAGTTTGACCAGACGAAGGTAGGACTCGCGGTTACGACGGACAAATTCTAGAGGATATTCGGGCTTCCGCGCGTGCGCGGCAACCGGGTCGGCGTCGATCACCAAGGCGAGGTCCGGCCGAGGTACAAGCTTTAGTATGAGCCGGGCAAAAATTGCAATGGGCTTGCGGTCGAGAGGAAGATTGGCGAGTTCATCGTAGATATAGCGGTCGAAGATGACAACGTCTGCGCCAGTTTTCCTGGACTGACGAACCCTTATACAGAGATTCACCGCGTCAGCGAAGTAGAGTCCGAAGCGCATCGCCGTAACCGGCCACGAGGATACGTTCTTATCGCGCCGCTGCAGAGGCTTTTCCGGGCTGCCGACGCCGGCATCGCCCTTGAACGCCTTCAGGCTCATGAACTCGCGGCTGGCGGAGAAACAGACGACATTGTCCCAGAAGGTGAGGAGCGCGGTGCGCAGACCGCAGCCGTTCAGCCAGGTTTCGAGAGCAGAGATTTGCGTGCTCTTGCCGGCGCCATCGATTCCAGAAAAGCTAACGATCATCACAGGGAGTTCGCTCCAAATACTCAAGCTGATCTCTCAGCAATTTGCACCACCTAATGAGCTCCTGGAGGCTTGCTCCCGGTGGCTTCGGTTAGGCCAACAACGGTTCCGACGGCGACCGCGGCTCCGATGATCGCGGCAGTCCGGATGACGATGGTGCGCGTGCGGCGTTGTTTGGCGGGCGCAATGGCCACGCCCGCGGGTTGGGACGCTGCGATGCCGCCGGCATGCGTAGGCTCCGCGGCAGCGGTTCCAACCGGGTTCTGTGGAGCGGGCTGCGCCTGAGTTTGCGGAGGCGGAGCCGGTTGATCTTGTGGGGAAGGTGGAAGCGACGAGCTCTGCGATGATTGCGCAGTGCTCAGCGGAAACGCTGGTGGCTGCGATTTCGCCAGAGTCGCGCCCGGACTGTCCGGCAGCTGCGCCCCGGCAGTTTGCTGCGCGGCCACTGAAACAGCGAGCCCGAATACCGACCCGAGCAAGACTATGTTCCGAGCCGCACGCTCCACTCGATTTTTCCATAAGTGCATGGACACCCCTCGACGCCAGGTGGCGGATATCAGCTGGCAGCTTTTAGATCGGTAAGCCCCTGGGGCGCGGCATACCAAGGCTGCGTTTGAGGAACCGTTGCCGAGGCAAAAATCTGGAAGCTGCGTACGGCTTGCTCGGAAGTTGCGAACACTTCGAAAAGCCGATCCACGCGCATCAATTCCAAAATCACTGCGGAAGCCGGCGAAACAGCGGCCAGCTTGAGGTCCCCGTCGCGCTTCATGGCCTGTTCCAGACACTGGAGAAGCATTTCCACTCCAGCGCTTTCCAGGTGCTTGATCTGCGAACAGTCCAGAACAATGCTTGGACGATCGCCCTCCAAAAACGGCTGCAACTCTTCCAGGAAAGATTTTGCTTCCTGATGATTCAGTCGTTCTGGTAACTCCATCACAATTACGGGGCCCCGCGTATACATGTAAGTCACTCCTGGGAAAAGTTGTTTCCGAACTGCCATGTGTCTGGCATTGTTGGTTTCTGTGAAACTACGGCATCTTGCGGTACTTCGATTGGTTCGTTGGAGCTGACAGTGTGCGCGGCATGGCGACGTGGCGCAGTGGAGAAGCGCATGACTTTGGTATCGACAATCTCGACCGCTACGTCACGCTCAAGATTCCACAACTGGTTTCCACTGGCGACCGCGTGGCAAAGATCGAGACAGATTCCCACAGTGGTGTTAGCCAGAATGGAGCTGTCCTCGATCACGGTGCCGCTGTCGACACAGCAATCTCTTTCGATGTCACTGAAGCGAGTGACGAGAGCGTCAGCTCGGATTTTGGATCCACAACCGATGTAGGCAGGGGCAACGATGCGTGCGCGCCGATGCACCTCGCCGCCCTGATCGATCCATACTCCGGGCCTGACTTGTTTGCCGCAGGGGGCGGTCTCGCAGCTTCGGCGAAGAATGTCGGCGGCGAGGCGGCGAACATCCCGGGGGGAAAGCAGACGATTCACATACTCGCGAATGAAATATTTTGGCGCGCCATTCTGGCCAACATGGTTCAGGGAGGTCTCGAATTCGACGCGATGCAGCTTAGAGCAATCGAGCACCCACAAATCGAGAGGCCCCTCGTTGTCGAAAGTGCGAGTGATAGGCTGGCGCGATTCGCGATGAAAGCAGAACAGGTCGAGAAGATCGGTCTCGGTGTAAGCATTTGCCGAGTTCACGAATGCGTGGGTGATTCCCTTTTGCGAAAACAATGCCAGCTCCTGGCTGATCGCAGAATCGAGATCCTTCACCGCCTTTACGGTGACGTTTCCAAAAGCCGCCCGAAACAGAGGCATGCGAGTCAGACTGCTGGCCTCGGCAAGAACCGAAATGCACTGAACTTCGATCGCCACAAAGCGTTCGATCAGGCGTTCAAGAACTGAAGAGCCAACCAACTCGATTAATTCCAGAGGGCTATCAAGAAAACCCAGCCAGTCCGAACCCGCAAGTTCGGCCGAGCCGACGGCGCCCTGAGCCCAATCCTGATTCTTCCCGCTAATCGTTAGAACAACTCCCAGCCCCACGGACTTTCTTCCCTCCCGGCCGCCAGTAAAAAGCGGACCGTCTAAATTTCCTAAGCGCGTCGCCTTACTAAAAACCTTATGCTCATCGATCTTCGATCTGCGCCGATGAAATTCCACCGGCAAACTTCCTCGGACGAACTTGCACGGACGAGCAGCGGCTTAGGACCTCGCGGTGCTGGCGGTGGACTTGCATGGCCGCGCAGGGCCGGTTTTCGGAAACAGCAAGTCACGCATTTTCATTTTGGCCTTGTGAAGTTGCGATTTCGAGTTTCCGACGGAGCATTGCAACTGACGCGCGATTTCGTGATGCTGATATCCCTGTACTTCGTGGAGATTGAAAATTTGGCGGCAGCCTTCCGGCAGCTCTTCGATAGCGCGACGCAATGCAATGCGATCGACAGCGCCGGAGAGATTGGGGTCGGCTTTGCCCACGTCGCGCTTGAGCGATGGCGACTCGGGTGAAACCGGCTCGTCCAACGAGAGTAGCGGAGGAGCCTTGCGCCGGCGCAACTTCATCAGGACGGTGTTGACGGCAATTCTATAAAGCCAGGTGGAGAAAGCGGAATCGCCACGAAACGAGTTGACATTGCGGAAGACCTGCAGAAAAGCTTCCTGAGTTAAATCTTCCGCGTCGGCCACATCTTTGGTCATTTGCAGACAGACGGAATAGACGCGTTTCTTGTGGAGTTGAAACAACGTGGCAAAGGCCTCCTGATCGCCGCGCTGAGCGCGTTGAACCAGACTGCGTTCAGAATCGTCGCGCAGGGTTTCGGTCCGGGCGGGGATCAAATCTGTTTCTGTCGCGGAAATTACGCAAGTGGCCACTTTTAGTCTCCTTACGATCGGCTGCGCTGTTTTGTTGTTCTCCGGTGGATTGGGAACATGCAGCGTCGATTCAGAGAGTAGCGGAGCCCCGCCTCGGGTCCCATCAGGGCGCTCCTGTAATTGAATGTGAGATTTGCTGTACCGAGGAATAGGGCAATGTTTTCCACGAAATAGCGAAACTTCTGTGCGCGCCCAGTGTTACCAACGGTTTTAAAGTTGGTTGCAGTCTTGCGGCCAAAAGGCTGCCGACAAGCCCTAACTATTTTGATGCGGGCTTGCCGGCGGTTTTCAGCGAATTAGTTATTTTTCTAATAAAGCTTGAAGCCAACTTCCACACTGATTTGTACGTTCACTGGCCTGCCGTCTTTGAGGGCGGGCTGGAACTTCCATTGCTTGACGGCTTCTATAGCTTTGGCGTCGAGTCCCATACCAAGACCGCGAACCACGCGAATGTCGCGCGGACGTCCTTGATCGTCGACGATCAGCCAGAGAATGCATGTGCCTTGTGTCTTGGCCACGCGTGCCTGCTCGGTGTATTCGGGATCGGGAGTGGAGACCGGTTGGGGAGCGGAAATACCGCCGCCCACTTTGAATACGCCACCGCCGATACCGCCGCCGCTGCCGGCGCCGACGCCGGCGCCGTGACCCACGCCCACGCCGCCACCGGAACCGGAACCGATGCCCGCGCCGGAGCCCGTGCCATTCGAGGGCGGAGCTGAGGGCAACGCAGCTGCGGCAGTTGGAATACCCAACGTCGGCATGTGGTTATCAGCCAGGTGAACTTGCGGAGGCACCACGACGGTGGACTCTACAGCCAGCTTGGGATGCGGGTTTCGAAGGATGATTGAGGGCGGCGTAATCTGCTGCATGGCCGTCTTTGGCAATCGTCCCTTGGGCGCTTCTAACACATCGTGTTCACCGCCACCACCGCCGCCGCTGACAACTTTCTTGGCGACAGGAAGAGCGTAGGAATCCGGTGAAGGCGCGATCAGCGTGACCGTCTCGTGCTGCTGAATCTGCGTGACTACTTTGTGGCCTAACAGCGTGCCGGCCAAGATCGCACCCAGGATTACGGCGTGAACAATGGCAGATCCGACCAGACCATTCGATCGATAATTATTGTAATGACCCCAGATGGCGTCCGGGCCCTGCTGGCTCTGTTCTCGCACCTGGGTGCTCCTTTGCATAGACCTAACTGCGCGATCGCGTCCATCGTAGGGTCGGGGGGCGACATACAGACGATTGAGCGAGTCGAATGAAGAGAGAGGAGAAAGAGCAGTCTGATTTGTACCGTGCTCGTTCGACATTGACGCTCCTTAAAAACTTGTCGGAGATGGAAGTGGCGTGCTGGCAAATTTTCCGACCGTCGTATAGATGCCACGAAGGAAGCAGCGGTTTACCAGAGCAGAGATTCGAAGTGCACATGGGGGATCTTTGGAGTTGTTGTAAGCAGCATTACCGGCCGCTCTACGTGGTTCACCTGATTGGCCACAACCGAGAAAAATGCAGAAGATGGGCAGACGGATCACTCAGATCGAAAATTGTGATCCCGCGTCAGCGGCTGCTGATTTGTTGCTTAGTGACATCTTGTCTTTCCGTCTCCATTACCCATCAAAGCGAAGGCAGCTCCGAGAAGGGCCATATTTTTGCTGAAGTTGATCATCTCGGCTTGCCGCTTCTGCGGATCTTCAACCTTCCAGAAATCATGCATGAGGGGAGAAACTCCAGCCAAGAATCCAGCTACCGCGACCGCGCCCAGTTCCGGCTTAATGCCCAAGACCAGACTGGCGCCGCCCAGAGTAAGAGCAAGGCCTGTAGCGGTGACGGCTACATCTGGCATGGGGATGCCTTTCGCGTCAACATATTGAGCCATCGCTTTGCGCTCCATAAAATGATGGATTCCGTTGTAGAGAAAGAAGCCGCCGAAGAGAGCGCGTCCGAGGAGATAAGGGGCTTTCATAAAATTCATCCTTAACCAGATTGGTAGTGAGGCTTTGATTCCCGGTTCCAGACGTGCGTTGCCTCTCAATATGCAAGCGCACTGGACCGACAGATAGTTCACGAGACCAAATGTTCGAGACGTGGGTTCGAGATACGGGTTCGAGACATGGGATAGCACGAAGGCACAGAGGTTTCGAGGATTGGCGTCAGAGCCGGGTTGAGGCAAGCAAGCGTGGGGGAAATTTAAGAATTTTCAGATTGCCATCGATCTTTTTGCTGACGAATGATTTCGTAGCAATCGCAGGCAGCTGCTTCTAGCTTGGATTTGTTCAGAATGGTTACGTTGCCACGGGTATAGGTGATCATTCCCGATTTCTGGAGGAGACTGGCGGCGACGCTGACTGTGGAGCGGCGGGTTCCCAGCATCTGCGACAGGAACTCCTGAGTTAAGGGAAGAGTTTCACCGCCGATACGCTCGTGGCTCATCAGCAGCCATCGCGCCAGCCGTTCTTCCACATCATGCAGGCGATTACAAGCGGCGAGCTGCGTGGACTGGATACCGAGGATCATGGAATAGCGCTGCAGTTGGTGCTCGAGCGCGGGACATTCCGGCAGGAGTCTTCGCAAGATTCCAACGTCGATGCGATAGGCCGTTCCATCCCCTTGCGTGATGATTCTTAAGGCGCTGGTTTTGAAACCAAAAATTACTGGGAGACCTACGAAGCCTTCTTTGCCGATCAGACCGACTTCCACACTCTCACCGTCGGGCTGAACCGTGAGGACGGAAGACATTCCATCGTTCAGGAAATACCCCGACTTGATGACCTCGCCGGTCTCATGAAGTACCTGATGAAGCCTGAGGCGGACGAACTCGAGGGAAGAAAAGACTCGGGCACTCTCGGAACGAGGGAGATTACGCAGAATGATGTTGCCGACGCCGACGCCGTTTCCATTATCAGCGGGTACTTCAAATTTTTTAGATGCGACCCGCGACAGCTGGGCCATGGGTGGTTCCTTTCGATCCAACAGCGATCACACGCAGCGATAGCGCCGTCTGATTTCGCAGGAACCGTCAACCTACACCGGCATAACGGACAGGTGCTAGAAGAGACAATTCAAGGGTACTCTCTTCCCGAACGTCTGTATGTTCTATATGGCACACATTTACGCGCTATAGCGGACAGACAGTTCAGCCTCCAGACCGTAGTATCGCGAGTTCGCTTGCCAATTTTCGGGCAAAAAGAAGCAATTGGCGTCCGCCGCCGGAAAAGGCCGGTTGTTCCGAGGATGGCGATTGCTGGGGCAATCGAAGAGCGCTTCGCAGGAGCTGGATGATGGCCAAAACAGCACGCAGTTTCCGCCTCCAGGCAGGTGTCACGGAGGTGGACGGAAATACGCTCGAAAACGAGCTTCTTCTCAACCTGCCTGACAAAGAGTGTCAGGCTATCTATTCCGAGCTCGTTTTCCTTCCATTAAGAACGCACGACGTGCTCAACGAAGATGGAGGATCCATTCAATATGCCTACTTCATGAACAGCGGGCTGGCTTCCGTTCTGAATGTGATGCAAGACGGAAAAAGCGTTGAAGTGGGACTGACGGGTAAGGAAGGCTTTGTAGGGCTTCCGCTGATTGTAGGCTTCAAGACCAGCCCATCGCAGGTGATTGTGCAGATTGCGGGCTCGGCGTATCGCATCAGTGCAAACGCGTTAATCGAGATTTTGCCTAAGTGCCGCACTCTGGAAAAGCGATTACACCGCTTTGCGCAGGTATTAGCGGCGCAGGCAGCGCAGATTGCGGCATGTAACCGGCTGCACGAAGTGGATGAGAGATTGGCACGCTGGCTGCTCATGAGCCGGGACAGGATCGGCTCCGATCTGGTGCCATTAACCCAGGAATTTCTGGCGCACATGCTGGGGACGCGGCGTTCCAGCGTGACCGTCGCCGCTTCGATTCTGCAAAGGGCGGAATTGATCAACTACACTCGCGGCCAGGTAAACATTGTGGATTCAAAGGGATTGGAAGATGCCGCATGCGAGTGCTACGCCGCTATGGTGCAGCAATCGTCACGATGGGACGAGGAATCCCGCTGATTCGGTAAAAAGAAGCCTGGACGGAGGCGCCATGGGGGTGCCTCCGTTCCGCGATCACCGTTCGCTAGCGACTCCCGACGCGTTAAACACTTCCGCGGCGCGTGAGATGGCTTACCAGGGAAATTACAAACAGCACGAGGAAAATGAAGAATATCAGTTTCGCAATGCCTGCCGCTGCAACCGCAACGCCGGTAAAGCCCAGAACTCCCGCGATGAGCGCCACCACCAAAAATACTATCGTCCAGTAAAGCATGAGCCTTCCTCCTTGAGGTGAATCCTGCCACCCAACCATATGCTTGAGAACTGGCTGCACGAATCCCCTTTACTCTGTATTTGAAAAGGACCGTGACTGTAACCTCCAAGTGTTTTGGAATCCAATTATGAGGAGGGAGCAAGTGCCGGTTCCAAGAACCGGCACTTGCTCGATGGGGGCGTCTGTCGAGTAGAGCCGCAGATTAAATGAGGTTGCGGTCTGTGCCTATACCGTAAAGTTTGTATTTCGCGGGAAAAGTATTCCTCGATCATCGCAACTGCAAGCTGGGGCTTCTTAGCCCTCAGCGCCGCAGGAGCCTAGATTATTACAGGAAACGATGTATGGACGAGGACGGCGCTCGACTGTAAAAAGGCATGGTACCGGGGTTTGGGGCGGTTGATGAGGGTACCCGTTACCCGCAATAGACTCCGCATAGTAATCTGCCGCTGGCCGCTTCGTCTT
>DASRWO010000333.1:0-15179 GCA_035654555.1 Candidatus Deferrimicrobiaceae bacterium
ACTGCAATGGTGGCGGGTACAGAGTATGGACTCCAGTTTGCCGGCGCCGTAGAACAGGACAACATCCTCGGAGTGCAGTTCCATCCAGAAAAATCAGGAGACGTAGGACTCTCAATCCTGAATAATTTTTGTGAGCTCTGAGATGTTAACTAAACGCATCATTGCCTGCCTCGATATGGACGGAGGCCGCGTCGTGAAAGGCGTCAAGTTCAAGAATCTGCGCGACGCCGGCGATCCTGCGGAATGTGCCACTGCCCATGCGCGCAACGGAGCGGACGAAATCGTCCTACTCGACATAACAGCCACGAGCGGGAACCGGCGCACTATGTTGGACGCAGTCCGCCGCACGGCGCGATCGTTGTTTGTCCCGTTCCTGGTGGGCGGAGGAATTCGGCAGCTTGACGACGCAGCTGCAGTCTTCGATGCAGGCGCCGATAAGATCGCCATCAACTCGGCGGCCGTTCGCGAGCCGAAACTAATCGGAGAAATTGCCGGGAGATTTGGTTCGCAGGCGGTGGTGGTGGCAATCGACGCAAGAAAGGTCGACGGAGGATTTGAGGTATACGTTGCGGGAGGACGGGTCCCCACAGGACGGGACGCGATTCAATGGGCACTCGAGGCCGCTGCTTCAGGAGCCGGAGAAATTCTGCTGACATCAATGGACCGCGACGGAACGCAATCAGGATTTGATTGCGAGTTGGTGCGCACCGTTGCAGAAGCGGTTTCGATCCCAGTGATTGCCTCGGGAGGTGCGGGATCTCCGCTTCATTTTATTAAGGTCTTTCGCGACGGGCGGGCTGACGCGGCTCTGGCTGCGTCGATCTTTCACTTCGGCATCGAGAATATCGCCCAGCTGAAGCAGGAACTGCACGAAGCCAGCATACCGGTGCGGTGGCCATGCTGATTCCGTCGATCGACCTGATGGGCGGCAAGATTGTGCAGTTGGTGCAGGGTGAAAAGAAAGCGCTCGAGTTTGACGACTTCGAGTATTGGATTGAGCGCTTCTCCAACTATCCTCTGGTACAACTGATCGACTTGGATGCTGCCCGGGGCACCGGGAACAATCTGTCCTCCGTGCATCGAATTGTGCGGCAACTGAACTGCCAGGTTGGCGGCGGAATTCGCAATCTCGAAACGGCACGCGCGGTTCTGGATGCGGGGGCGCGAAAGATAATTATTGGTTCCGCGTTATTGGAAGGTGGCAAAATCAACACGCAGTACGCGGCGACACTGGCTAGCGCAATTGGCCCCGCGGCGCTTGTATTTGCTATCGACTCGCGAGGCGGGCGCGTCGCGGTCGAGGGATGGCGAAAACAGACGGCGCTCACCGCATTCGACATGATTCGCACCCTCGAACCATTCTGCGAAACTTTTCTGTACACCCACATCGACACAGAAGGTTTGATGGGGGGCATTCCCCTGGAGATTGTGAGTGCGATCCGGCAAGCCACAACGCGGCGTCTGGTGGTTGCCGGTGGCATCACGACTCAGCAGGAAATTGATGCCCTCGACGGTTTGCACATGGATGCGGTGGTGGGGATGGCATTGTATTCAGGCCGTCTTTCCGCATGAAGGGCCACTTTCGCCGGCGCTTATTGCGATCCGAGCCAGACTTCTAAAATTTATATGCTTTGCATCGAAATTCTGCGTTTTACTTGTCAACCGCGAAGGCTTATCACAGAATCGACGGAATATGCTTGGAGTGGGGTATGGGCTGCGCCCGCAGCCTCTGGCTCAATCCAGGAATAACCGATTTGAAATAGCAATTTCGCAGGGAGACGCCGCAATGTCCCGCGTCAGGGTTAAAAATGGTATCCCGCTCGCGCAAGGTCTTTACGATCCAGCGCAGGAGCACGATGCCTGCGGGATCGGCTTCGTAGCCAGCATCCGTGGCGAAAAGAGCCATGACATTGTTAGTAACGGAATCCAGGTTCTGCTCAATCTCGCGCATCGTGGGGCCTGTGGTTGCGATGCCGAAACTGGCGATGGTGCAGGAGTTCTGATTCAGATTCCCCACAATTTCTACGCCCGGGAATGCGCGAAACTTGGATTCGATTTGCCGTTGCCCGGCTCCTACGGCGTCGGAATGACATTCCTGCCGGTAGAGAAGCATCCCCGCCTGCAGTGTGAAGGCATTCTGGAGCGAATCGTCCGCGAGGAGGGTCTTTCACTATTAGGTTGGAGAGATACGCCGGTCTTCGCTTCGGCAATTGGCCGGGTCGCGCGCGCGTCGCAACCTTACATCCAACAGATTTTTATTGGACGCCCTGCGGTTCTTGACGAAGATGCTTTCGAGCGCAAGTTGTACATCGTTCGCAAGCGCGCGGAAAATGAGACTCGGGAATCCGGCGATGAGAATACAGCCATGTTTTACATTCCGTCGCTTTCCTGTCGAACCGTCGTCTACAAGGGATTAGTACTGGCTTCGCAGCTAACGAACTTTTACCGAGAGCTTTCCGATCCAGATGTAGTCAGCGCTCTCTGCCTGGTACATCAGCGTTTTTCAACCAACACATTTCCCAGTTGGCAGCGCGCGCATCCTTATCGTTACATTGCGCATAACGGCGAAATTAATACCCTCCGCGGTAATGTGAACTGGATGCACGCCCGCCAGTCGGTGCTGGCATCGCCACTTTTTGGCGACGACTTGAAAAAACTTTTTCCCATCATCGAGCCGGAGGGAAGCGATTCCGCCAACTTCGACAACGCACTGGAGCTTCTATTGCAGGCCGGACGCAGCCTGCCTCACGCGATGGCCATGCTGATTCCGGAAGCGTGGGCTGGGAATCCTGACATGAAGCCGGAGAAGCGCGCCTTCTATGAGTACCATGCTTGTTTGATGGAGCCCTGGGATGGCCCAGCCGCGGTTGCGTTTACAGATGGCCGCGTCATCGGTGCCACTCTCGACCGCAACGGCCTGCGCCCCGGACGGTACGTGGTGACACATGATGATGTCGTGATCATGGCGTCTGAAGCTGGCGTCCTTGACGTTGCTCCAGAAAAAGTAAAGATGAAGGGGCGGTTGCAGCCCGGGAAAATGTTTCTTGTGGACACCGTAGAAGGCCGCATTGTTTCGGATAGGGAGATCAAGGGTCATCTAGCTTCGCAGCAGCCCTACGCCGAGTGGTTGAAGGAAAACCAGATCACGATTAACCAGTTGCCCGAACCTTCTCGAACACATCCTCCAAATTCAGAGACTCTTCTGCGCCGGCAGCGCGCCTTCGGTTATACCGATGAAGATCTGAGAATGATTCTCGTACCCATGGCATCGGCCGGCGACGAACCCGTGGGCTCGATGGGAACCGACACACCCCTTGCTTGTCTCTCGGATCGGCCGCAGCCGTTATTCAACTACTTCAAACAGTTATTCGCGCAGGTAACTAATCCTCCCATCGATTCCATTCGCGAAGAAATGGTGATGTCGCTGATCAGCTACATCGGCAGCGAGGGCAACATTCTGGAGGAAGCTGCGGAAAATTGTCACATGCTGAAGCTGGAGCATCCGCTGTTGACCAATCGCGAGTTGGAAAAGCTGCGGCGCGTCTCCACTCGGGATCTGCTCGCTACCACTTTGCCTACGCTGTTTCGCGCCAGCGAGGGAGAGGCCGGTCTCAAGCGGGCACTCGATGAGCTTTGCCGTAGAGCTTCATTGTCGGTGAAAGCGGGATACACGCTGCTCATCCTTTCCGATCGCGGCGTGGATAAGGACTATGCTCCCATTCCCTGTTTGCTGGCTCTGGCGGCCGTGCATAACCTGCTCGTCCGGGAAGAAACTCGAACTCAAGTCGCGCTCATCACCGAATCCGGCGAGCCGCGCGAGGTGATGCATTTCGCTATGCTCAGCGGATATGGAGCGAGTGCGATCAATCCTTATCTTGCGCTGGAGACGGTAGAGAATCTTGCCTGGCGCGGGGACTTGGCCGGCGCCATCACCTCTGAGATTGCAGTTAAGAATTTTATGAAGTCAGTTAAGAAAGGTTTGTTGAAGACCTTCGCCAAGATGGGCATCTCGACACTGCAAAGCTACCAGGGTGCGCAGGTCTTCGAGGCCATCGGACTAAACAAAGAATTGGTGGATTCGTACTTTGCTGGAACCAGCTCGCGGCTGGAAGGAGTGGGCCTCGATGTTCTCGCTCGCGAGTCACAGCTCAACCACGAGCATTCCTTGCGTCCCGTAACAGAGTTCGAAACCGAGCTTTCTGTCGGAGGAAATTATCATCAGCGTGTCGACGGCGAGTATCACCTGCTGAATCCTTTGACCATCAGCAAACTACAGCAAGCCGTGCGACAGGAAAGTTTTCAGACTTTCCAGGAATATACGGATCTGATCGACAAGAAGAGCAGCCAGCTATGCACCGTGCGCGGCTTGATGAGGCTCAAGAAAAGCGATAAGTCAGTTGCCATTGAAGAAGTCGAGCCGGCGAAAGAAATTGTGAAGCGCTTTAACACCGGCGCGATGTCGTTCGGCTCGATTAGTAAAGAAGCGCATGAAACGCTGGCCGTCGCTATGAATCGCATAGGGGGGAAGTCAAACACTGGCGAAGGCGGAGAAGATGAATATCGCTTTAAGCCGGACGCAGTCGGAGACCTCCGCCGGAGTGCCGTGAAGCAAGTGGCTTCTGCGCGCTTCGGAGTGACCGCGAACTATCTGGTGAATGCCGACGAACTCCAGATCAAAATGGCGCAAGGCGCGAAACCTGGCGAAGGCGGCCAACTGCCGGGATACAAGGTAGACGAAGTAATTGCTCGATTGCGCCATTCCATTCCTGGAGTTGGCCTGATTTCGCCGCCGCCGCATCACGACATTTATTCGATCGAAGATCTCGCTCAACTCATTTATGACCTGAAGAACGTCAACCCGCAGGCCCGGATCGCGGTGAAGTTAGTTGCGGAGGCAGGGGTAGGTACGGTAGCCGCGGGTGTGGCGAAGGCTCATGCTGATGTGGTTCTGATCAGCGGTGATAGTGGTGGAACGGGAGCCTCGCCTTTAAGTTCCATTAAACATGCGGGCATTCCGTGGGAGTTGGGCTTGGCGGAGACGCAGCAAGTACTGCTGTTGAACGACCTGCGCAGCCGCATCCGCGTGCAGACGGACGGCAAGCTGCAGACCGGCCGCGACGTTCTGATCGCAGCATTGCTCGGAGCCGAAGAATTCGGTTTTGCCACGACCCCTCTGATTGCGATGGGCTGTGTAATGATGCGCAAATGTCATCTCAATACCTGCTCGGTCGGAATTGCCACGCAGGACCCGGTGCTGCGCAAACAGTTTCAGGGACAGCCTGAACATGTCATCAATTTCTTTTTCTTCCTCGCCGAACAAGTTCGGCAGTACATGGCCGAACTTGGATTCCGAACTTTCGACGAACTCGTTGGCCGCGTGGATATGCTCGACATCGAACCAGCGACCGACCACTGGAAGGCGCGCGGGCTCGACCTCTCGGCAATTCTGCATAGCCCTCCGGTTCCGTCGCGCGTGTCGCGACGTTGCATGCAGGCGCAGGATCACGGCCTTGAGGATGCGCTTGACCACAAAATCCTCAAAGCGGCTCGCGTTGCGATCGATACTCTGACTCCGGTCGAAATCAGCTTACCAGTGCGCAATATTCATCGCACCGTGGGCACTATGCTGAGCGGTGAAATTGCGCGAGCCTACGGCTCCGAGGGCTTGCCCGGCGATACGATTCGGATTCGCCTGACCGGGTCGGCCGGGCAGAGTTTGGGAGCGTTCCTGGCAAAAGGCGTAACCCTCACGCTCGAGGGAGACGCCAATGATTACGTCGGCAAAGGTCTATCCGGTGGTAGCTTGATCGTTTATCCGCCGCGCGCTTCCGGGTTTGCCGCCGAAGAGAACATCCTGATCGGCAACGTTGTCCTCTACGGCGCCACCAGCGGCGAGGCCTTTTTCAGTGGAGTCGCGGGGGAACGGTTTGCGGTTCGTAACTCCGGAGCAACCGCAGTGGTGGAAGGCGTCGGCGATCACGGCTGTGAATACATGACCAATGGTGTGGTGGTCGTGCTCGGATTGTGCGGACGTAATTTCGCGGCCGGCATGAGCGGCGGCGTGGCTTATGTGTTTGACGAGCGCCATAACTTCGCGCAACAAAGATGCAATCTCGGTTCTGTCGATCTTGAATCGGTAGTCGAAGCACAGGATGTGGCGCTCTTGAACAATCTCATCACTCGCCACCTGGAGTTAACCGGCAGCCCGCGCGCGAAATGGATTCTCGAAAACTGGCCTGAGATGATGCCGCGTTTCATTAAGGTATTTCCGCACGAATTCAAACGAGTGCTCGGAGTCAGCCGTAACCGCCAGCCTCACATTCCCAGTCAACCTGTGGCTCGCGTCACGCAGGTTGAGCATGCGCGGCAGGTGCAGAATGGGTAAGACCACCGGCTTTCTCGAATACTCTCGTGAGCTTGCTCCGCGCCGTCCTGTCACACAAAGGGTGAATGATTGGTTCGAAATCTATCTCGATCTTCCCGAAGAGAAACTTAAGAAACAAGGCGCCCGCTGCATGGATTGCGGTGTACCTTTCTGTCAGACCGGATGCCCGGTCAATAACTTGATTCCTGACTGGAACGATCTGGTATATCGGGGGCGATGGAAAGAGGCGGTGCGGCAGTTGCACGCCACCAACAATTTCCCGGAATTCACCGGCCGCATTTGCCCCGCACCATGTGAGGCTTCGTGTGTGCTGGGGATCAATCAGCCCACAGTGACGATCAAGCAAAACGAAAAGAATATCGTGGAGCGTGGATTTCTAGAAGGCTGGATCCGGCCGGAGCCGCCGAAGCATCGCACGGGCAAAAAAGTTGCGATCGTAGGCTCCGGACCGGCTGGTCTGGCGGCCGCGCAGCAATTATGCCGTGCTGGTCACGTCGTAGTCGTGTACGAAAAGGCCGACCGCATCGGTGGATTGCTGCGCTACGGCATTCCGCAATTCAAGCTGGAAAAACACATCATCGATCGTCGCCTGGAACAGATGTCGGCCGAAGGCGTGAGATTCGTGACTGGAACGGAAGTGGGAAAGAATATTTCGGTGGAAGATCTACGGCGAGACTTTGATGCTATCGTGCTGGCGGGCGGAGCGGAACATCCCCGCGATCTAAAAGTTCCGGGGCGCGAGCTTAAGGGAATCCATTTTGCCATGGAATACTTGCCGCAGCAGAACCGGCGCTGCCTCGGCGACACAGTCGAATCTGAGCTCGGGATCCTGGCCACTGGCAAACGCGCGATTATCATCGGCGGCGGCGATACTGGTGCAGACTGCCTGGGAACTTGTCATCGGCAAAAACCGCTCTCCGTTCACCAGTTTGAAATCATGCCCAAGCCCCCAGATGAGCGCTCAGCTCTCACTCCGTGGCCATTATGGCCACTGCAACTGCGTACCGAAGCGGCGCACGAAGAGGGCGGCATTCGCGACTGGAGCATTGCCACTACGAAATTCACCGGGGAGGCGGGTAGCGTGAAGCAATTGCATGCCGTGCGCGTTGGTCCTCCACCGAACTTTGAACCGATTCCGGGCAGCGATTTCACAATGGATGCAGATTTGGTGCTCATCGCCATGGGCTTTCTGGGTCCGGCGCGGAATGGAATGATCGAGCGACTGGGCGTGGCGCTAGATCAGCGAGGCAATGTTGCTACAGATCACAACTACATGTCCTCCGTGCCAGGAGTCTTTGCCGCCGGTGATATGCGGCGAGGCCAATCGCTCGTGGTATGGGCGATTGCCGAAGGCCGCAAGGCAGCTGCGGCTGTCGATACTTATCTTTCATCCGCCATCGTGCGCACTACACCTTCGATTGCGGCGGTCCAACAAATTGCCTGACGATCGTCACTGCTGTCCCTCTCAAGTATTAAGATGACATCGCGAGCGCAATGATAGAGATCCTAGACATTCAGACTGCGATGGGACGCATACGCGAAGCCATTCGCATTTCTCCTTGCACGCGCTCGGAATCGTTTTCGATCCTCACCAATAACCAGATCTTCCTTAAACTGGACAATCAGCAGCGAACCGGAGCCTTCAAGGAAAGAGGCGCATTGAATAAGCTGCTCACCCTGAACAGCGAAGAGCGCGCCCACGGCGTGATTGCAGCATCCGCCGGAAATCATGCCCAGGGAGTGGCTTATCATGCGGGTCGCCACGGCATTCGAGCACTGATCTACATGCCGCTGCCAACCCCGCTCACAAAAGTGTCCGCTACGCGCGCTTACGGAGCCGAAGTGGTTCTGCATGGCACGAACTATGACGAGGCGTATGAGAAAGCCGTAGAGCACGGCAAGCAAGACAACCTCACATTAATCCACGCATTCGACGATGATGCCGTGATTGCCGGGCAGGGCACGTTGGGATTGGAAATTCTGGAACAGCAGCCCGACATCGAGGTAGTTGTGGCTCCTATTGGAGGAGGGGGGCTCATCGGCGGCATCGCGTGCGCAGTGAAAGGAATAAATCCGGCTGTCCGAGTTTTTGGAGTGCAGCCGGCCAAGATACCTTCCATGAAGGCGGCGATCGCGCATGGTAGTCCGGTAACTCTCAAGGCTGCCGCGACGATCGCTGATGGCATTGCAGTGCGCCGCGCCGGCGAACGGACGTTTCCCCTGGTTCAGAAATATGTAGATGACATTGTTACGGTGGAAGAAGAAGAAATCGCCAATGCCATCCTGCTGCTTTTAGAGCGGGAGAAGACTCTGGCGGAAGGTGCGGGCGCAGCTTCGATTGCGGCCGTGCTGAACCACAAACTCCCGCTGGAGGGTAAGAAAGTTGCGGTGCTGGTGTGCGGGGGCAATATCGACGTTACGCTGCTTGCCCGCATCATCGAACGCGGTCTGGTGAAAGATGGCAGGTTGGTCCGCTTGCGCGTGCATCTGCCGGATTATCCCGGAGCCCTGCACCGCCTCACCGGCATCCTGGCAGACCTTCGCGCCAATATTGTTGAAACCGCTTACGATCGCGCCTATCACGGGGTCAACCTCGGCGACACGGCTATTGATATCACAATGGAAACCCGAGGACCCGCCCATATCGCCGAACTGCTGGTGGCACTCTCAGCCGCGGGGTACGCTCACGAGCGAATTCTGTAAAGCACATGCAATGAATCGTAAAATTCGTGCCGAATCGTTATTCGAGAGTCTGATGCGCGCTATAAGAAATTTGAATTGGACTCAGTTACTCCGTCCCTTTATCGTCTGCGGATTAGGGAGATGACTGCGATAACGCCATGGCGTTCGTCGGTTCGGCTCAGTTTGGGTCAGCCCTTCCCTCCAAGATTATGAGTGCGGTCGCATGGGAATTTGCTGGCGCTTCTTCCAGCGGACATACGACCAGCAATGAATTATCCACGCCTGAAAAACGGGAGCAAGCAAACATGGCAAAGCGAATCGACAGGCACTCTCTGCGCCTGTCGTTAGTGTCGGCCGGTACTGCCGTCGTTCTAGCAGCCGGATTGTTCGCGGGGCTCTCCTTAACATGTTTTGCCGACGATGTGGCCAAACCAGATCCATCTGGCATTGCCACGGGTAATAAGAATGACGCTGTGGATGCGGCGGGCAATCCTTTCGTAGTCACGGAGCCGACCGATAAGTCGGATCCGGACTACGCAGCGAAGAAAAAGGCATACGACGAATATCAGGCCCAGGCGGCGAGGGAGCCTCTTACAGTAAAGCTGGCCGACAGCGTTGGGCATGTTCGCACCGCGACCAATTTCGCATGGACTTTGAATACCGGCTACCTAGTCCTTTTCATGCAGGCCGGTTTCGCCCTGCTCACCTGCGGACTGGTTCGAAAAAAAAATGCCGCTCATTTGATGATGCTCAATTTCGCGGCTTACGTTTTTGCCTTCCTGGCCTATTACGCAGTTGGGTATGCGTTTCAGTTTGGAGCGGTTGCGATCAACGCCTCACCGACGAATCTTGGCGGAATCCCTACGCTGAATCACTTTCTGATCGGCAGCGGACAATGGGGCTTCGTCGGCGGCAAGGGATTTTTCCTCACTGGTCCTGGTTATGACGTTTCCAGCAACTGCCTGACTCTTTTCGAAGTCGTATTTATGGAGACCGCCGGCTACATCATTGTCGGTGCCGTTTGCGAGCGCATTACCTTTTGGGCGTTTCTGCTTTGTGAACTCTTCATCGGCGCGATTCTTTATCCCATCTCTGGCTGCTGGACCTGGGGTGGGGGCTGGCTGTCGCAGGTAGGTTCGACGTTAAATCTAGGCCACGGTTATGTCGACTTCGCAGGATCGACGGTCGTCCACGCGGTCGGCGGTTTCTGTGCCATGGCGCTGGCAATAATTTTGGGACCTCGGCTCGGCAAGTACGGACCTGGCGGGAAAATCAGGGTATTCCCTGCGCACAACATTGTCTACGTTGTGACTGGCACATTCATTCTGCTTTTTGGATGGATGGGATTCAATCCGGGATCTACTCTGGGAGCAACGGACCTTCGCATCTCGGTAGTCGCAGTCAACACGAATCTGGCTGCAGTCGCAGGGTCCGCGGCTGCAATGCTGCTGTGGTACCTTGCGTTCGGCAAACCAGATATCACCATGGCCTGTAACGGAATGCTTGCAGGATTGGTTGCGATCACTGCTCCGTGCGCCTTTGTATCTCCAACCTCGGCGACAATTATCGGAATTCTTGCGGGATGCCTGGTTTGCGGTGGAGTTCTCTTCAACGACCGAGTTCTCAGGATCGATGATCCTTGCGGCGCGATTTCAGTACACGGTTATTGTGGTTGGCTAGGCGCAGTATCTGTAGGAATTTTTGCGGACGGCACTTATGGATTTGGCTGGAACGGCGTGGGCACAACTTCGTATCTCGGAAGAGCTGGCCAAGGAGTAACTGGCTTGCTGCACGGCGATACGCGGCAGTTTCTGTGTCAGCTCATGGGAGCAACTTTGTATGCCGTCTGGGCCTTTGGTTTGACATACGGAGTGTTCTGGGCCGTCAACAAAATTAAGAGCATGCGAGTGACGCCGCAGGTGGAAGAGGAAGGTTTGGACTATCCCGAGTTCGGTATGGGAGGTTATCCCGAAGATGCCGTAGTGCCGGCTCCTTACTAAAATTAAATCAGCCGCAGCGTTAGCGACGGAAGCGGCAGTCCTTCAACTTCAACTCGCCAAAGATCGCCGCTGTCAGCCCGATGTCCGGCCGTGAGCGTTCCGGAGCTGACGATTTCCCCGGCGCCGAGCGGTTCGGATGGAAAGCGGCACTCAATTGCTGATCCGAGTTCAGCCAGGCACAACGCGGGACTTTTCAAACAATTCTTGCCGGAGCCTTCTTCCACGATCTCTCCATGCTTCAACATGCGTACCGTAAATCGCGGTAGCTCTTCGACCAGCTCTGAGATCAATTCCGGTCGAACTTGAATCTTGTCGCCGACCACCAGAGCGGCATGAAGTCCGAACGAAGCCACGAAATCACTGGGCTGAAACTTCCATTCTGGAAATGGACAATCAATGATTTCGAATCCGATTGCCAGCCACTCCGTGGAAGCGAGGGCAGCGGCGGCATCAAGGCCTTGGCCTGCGAGCGGTTTGTTCAAACCAAAAACAATCTCAGGTTCGATCTTTAGTGATCGAGGATTTGCGATAGACAACGTCGCTGAGTTGTCCTGGCTGAAATGCACCGTGTCGTCATACATGTGAGCCCAGACTAGAGTCTCCAACTTGAGCACACGCCACATAGCTTTGTTAGCGTAGCCAACTTTGTGGCCGACGGATCTGTGTCCGTCAGTCTCCCGGAATTTCTTGAGTACCGACTCGACGGCGAAAGCCGTGTCGAGATCGAAACCAGTCCGCGCTGACGGGGCCTCGATCATCTCGCCCGCCTGCTGCGCGGAAAGCAGTTCGCTCGCTATAATTTCTATGTCATTTTGCGGCATACGTAGGTTGGATTCGGGCTCACGGTTCGTGATTCGGTCGCGAGTCATTCTAACGCAGTGGCAGTTGGGCCCTCACGAAAACAATGATAACTTTGTTAGCGCGCAGGCAACTCCTGTCTGGAGAGATGATGAAAAACTGCTGGGCATCCATCTTTATTATCGGGGTACTTACGTCACTGGCGATGGCGCAACAGCCCACAATGCCGACTAAGTTTGGAGAAGAGAGACCGTCCGGAAATCCCGCCGATGACGCCCTGAGGAATATGTTTGAATCCAAGATCACGGCCGAATGGGAAGCGATTAAGAACAAGGATAAAAAAGCTTATGGCGATCTGTTGGCGGATGACTATCAGGGCGTCGAAGTCGACGGCAAAGGCGAACGCAACAAGCTTCAGGCCGTGGCCGAAATGGCGGAGCAGAATGTCTCTAACTACACGCTCTGGGGAATGAAGCTGATTCCGCTTGGTCCTGACGCAGCGCTCGTCATTTACGAAAGCACCATCCAGTTCCCTCCCAAGTCGGTAGTACGGTACTCAAGGGTGTATATCAGCGAACTCTGGATGAAGCACGCCGGGCAATGGAAGGAATTGCACTATCAGGAAACTCACGTGAAATAGTTTTCGCGTTCTGTCAGAGTAACCTTCAAAGCATCGCCCAGTTCACCGGTGATGGCATTTGTTTTCGCGCGAGGATGTACTTTGACGGCGAAGGTCACGCTGCCAATCGACTCTTGAATCGGAATCAAGGGTTCTTCCCAAATGAAAACATCGCTTCGGCAAGGATTAAGGCGGCAACGATTATTATTTGTGGATTGTGGAGCGTGCGCGCCTCGCCGATGCTCAGTATCAACGCAATAACAAATGTCAGAATGAGGATGTTGGCGGCAATGCAGAACATTTTCAAACCGCGTACGGCGTAGCCGTTACGAATGCGAAGCAAGTTCAACATCGCGGTGAACAATAAGGCAAGGGCTGTCCCGAGGATCCAAATCCTGCCGGTATAAGTTGTGGGGACGAGCCAGCAAGCTGCAACGGCCAGGACGAAAAGTGCCCCCGCGCAAAGCCGGTCGAGAAGGTTCATTGCCTCTGTGCCTCTGTGTTTAGTGTTTTGTTCGCTCCCCGAAGATCGCTGTGCCAACGCGAACACAAGTCGAGCCTTCTTCAATCGCAACTTCGAAGTCGTGCGACATGCCCATGGATAGCTGGGGCATGTCGATGGCTGGTAGCCTGCGAGCGGAAATCTTATCGCGCAACTCGCGCAGTTTGCGGAAATAGGGGCGTGCGCTTTGCGGATCGTCGGTGAACGGAGGCACTGTCATCAGTCCGCGGAAGGCCAACGCCTCGAGTCGAGGAGCGGCCACCAGCAGTGCTTCAACTTCGGGCGACTCGGGCGCCGCGCCGGTTTTTGCGGCTTCGCCGCCTACGTTGATTTCGATGAGCACCCCCAGTTTCCTCCCGAGCTTGCGAGCGGCCGCATCCAGCTTTTCGGCGAGCTTCAGTGAGTCCACCGAATCGACGGCGTGAAAGAGCTCCGCCGTTCTTGCGGCCTTGTTCGTTTGCAGATGACCGATCATGTGCCAGGCGGCGTCGTGCAGATCGGCAATTGCAGGGGCCTTGGCGGAAAATTCCTGAACACGATTTTCGCCGAACAGGCGGAGGCCCGCATGGTAAGCTTCGTGGATTTTTTCTGGCGGCTGAGTTTTGGTGACAGCCATCAGGGCGATATCCTTGCGCGAACGACCAGCGCGATGGGCAGCCTGTTCAATTCGTTCACTGACTGCGGCAATATTTCCGATAATCGACATACAGAGACACTAAACCACGAAGGGCAGCAAGTTGCACGAAGGAAGATGCGTCCCGGTTATACGTCCTGGCTCACATCATCGCGGTCGGGGGCGCTGGTTCGTTGGGATCGCCGGCGGCTGAAATCGGCGCGAAAATCATCAGCGCCGCCAGTCCGGCGAGAACGATCATTCCACCCACCAGATAGGACGGATTGCTGAAGATCTGCGGTGGATGATTCGGTGCGCCCCATTGGGGGACGAATTGCAACCCGGCCCAAACCAGGCCCAACAAGGCTTCTCCGGCGATGAGGCCGGAAGCAACCAGCACTCCGGCATTTTCCACCCGGGCTTTTTGTGCGCCGTTGAAGCCGCGCCGGTCGGCGAGCCAGTCGCCCAGGGAGCGAATCACTCCGCCGACAAAGATTGCGAATGTGGTTCCGAAGGGAAGATACATTCCGACTGCTACCAGCATCGGACTCTTTACCTGCATCATGATCATCGCGATGCCGAACAAAATGCCCACCACGACCAAAGGCCACGCCATGTCATGCCCGACGATACCCATCGCTAATGCCGCCATGAGGCCGGCTTGCGGGGCGGGAAGGTCGGCACCGCCAAAGCCCACGCCACCGGCTCGGATGTTGCCTTCGTGCAGCAGCATCAAGGGGAAATACATGACGAGGCTCGCGACGACGACCGCGATCAGTTCCGCGGCCTGAATCTTCTGCGGTGTGCCTCCTAGAATATAGCCGACTTTAAAATCCTGCAGGAGTTCGCCGGCCACAGCGGAAGAAACGCAGACAACTGCCGCTACGCCCAGAACAGCGGCAACTCCGGATGTTCCTGAGACTCCGAGCGCGACCATGAGGAGTGCGGCAATGAGAAGCGTCGATAGAGTTAAGCCGGAGATGGGATTGTTGGAAGAGCCGATGAATCCAACCAGATTGCCGGAGACGGTGGCGAAGAAAAATCCTACGAGAATCATTACTACAGCGGCGAGGATGGCCGGCCAGAACAGTCCCGAGATTCTGACGTACAATACACACATCAGCACGAACATGACTGCGATTAAACCGAAGACCGTTTTCGAACTCATGTAACGTTCCGTGCGCGCCAGCTTGGCCTGCTGTTCCGCGGTTTGCCGCAGATCGGCGATTGCTTTGCCGATTCCTGCGGTAAGGCTCGCGCGCATTTTGAACAGCGTGTATGCGGCGCCCACCAGCATCCCGCCGACCGCGATGGGACGGACGATGTATCTCCACACGGCGTCCGCCATGGTCGCCCAGTTATCCGTAGTGTCGGCAGGAATGTAGGCCTTAAGTTGAGGGCCGAGAAAAAAAACCATCAATGGAACCAGCAGCCCCCAGGCGAGCACGCTGCCCGCAAACTGGATCGATGCCAACCGGACGCCAATGATGTATCCCACGCCGAGGTAAGCAGGACTCACGCTGGGCGCGGCGAATACCGTCGTTCCTCCAGTGGGCAAAATGTGTCTGCTGCCGGTGGAA
>DASRWO010000334.1:0-5794 GCA_035654555.1 Candidatus Deferrimicrobiaceae bacterium
GCAGCCGAGCGATTGCGAGCTTCCAGAATCCGCGCGATGTCCTCAACCCGCAGCGTCCCTTTGCCGACTAGGATAAACGTGCCCACCAGGTTGCGCACCATGTGCTGCAAAAATCCTGATCCTCGGACCATGTAAATGAACTCGTCTTCCTGCCGCTGCCAGTTTGAGGAAAAAATGCGCCGCCGATTTGAGATGGGTTCGCCATCGCGTCCCCGCTCGGGATCGACCGCCGCAAACGAAGTGAAATCGTGCTCGCCTTCAACCAAAGCCGCCGCACGCACCATCGCTTCCTCATCCAGAGGGTAAGGATAATGCCAAACATATCGCGCCAGGAATGGCGGACAGATAGCGCTGCGAAAAATCCGGTAACGATAAGTCTTCGCCTGCGCCGAATGCCGCGCGTGAAAATCGGTAGCGACTTCCTTCGCTTCGAGCACCCGCACGGACGCGGGCAGGACATCGTTCAGCGCCTTGACGAAATTCGGCGTCGGCACTGAGGACTCCGTGACGAATGTCACCACCTGGCTTAACGCGTGCACCCCGGCATCGGTACGACCCGAGCCTTGCGGCGATACCTTTTCGCCGGTGATTCGTCCAATGGCTGAGGCGAGCAGGCCTTGAATGGTCGGCAAATCCGGCTGAACCTGCCAGCCGAAGAATTCCGATCCATCGTAGGAGAGAATGAGTTTGATATTGCGCATGCTATCTTTCGAGTCCCGAAGCCCGGGCGGTTCATCCAAAGCTTTTCTCGGATTCGACTTTTCACTTGGACGTCCGATACTCAGATGATCTCGAAAGCTTTGCGAGGACTTTATCAGTTTCCGCCTCCGCAGAGCGATCAAAAGGAACTCATCGCATCAGATATACTGTTGCTTTTCATCAACTTTCATTCCGGAGAGAGACGCTCGCGGTTCGCGCAGCAGGGCCGTGCGAACAACGGTGCCGGAAGGCAGGGCGCCGTTCCACCGCGAAGGGATTCAGCACGTACTTTTCGAAAGCTTCTTTTTTCAGGATTCTTTTTTCAGGAACCTCGGTGGCTCCCGTTGCGTACTAAGGTCTGAATGGAGTTTTGTTTTGCGTAAGCCCGGAAGCCTCGCTTTACACATAGTCTGTTGATTGCAAGGCCATCATGAACGGAGATGAGTAGATGCCATTCGCACGCATAGCTGCAAATATCCGCTACAGTGCCACCGCTTTTTTGTTGGGAGCATGGATGATGGCTGGGTTGACGAACGCCGCGCGAGCCCAGGAACCGCCGCCCGCGCCCACTCCTCAGAACAGCCCGAGGACAGGGCCTCTTCCCGTGTTGAACTATTCCCAGCCGGTCTCGCATTTTCCCAATCCTATCGGGCCCTACACTCCGCGGCACGTGGCTCCGCCCAATCTTGCCAATACTGCGCGCATCGATTCCCTGATGCACGATGGCAGGCTGTATCTCTCGCTGAATGACGCTATCGCGCTCGCAATCGAGAATAATCTCGACGTTGCGATTGCCCGCTACAACCTGAACATTGCGGACACAGATGTGCTGCGCGCCAAGGCTGGAGCCGCCATTTTCGGCGTAAATGCCGGAGTGGTGCAGAACACGCCTGGCGGCGGCGTCGGCGGAATTGGCGCCACCGCCGGTGCTTCTTCCGGCGGCACCAGCCTGGGAGCCGGCGGCATCGGCGCGGGCACCAATGGTTTGGTAAGTTCCACGCTTGGCGTTGGACCCCCAATTACCAGCTTCGATCCGGTAATTACCGGTACGCTGCAGGAAGATCATGGTGAGAGCGTTTCATCGAGCTTGTTCAACGGCGTGCCCATTCTCGCGCAGAACACAGGAACCGTGAATTTCAACTATACCCAGGGCTTCAGTTGGGGCACCAATTTGCAGCTTGGCTTCAACAACACCCGTGCCACCTCCAACGTCCCATTTACCACTTACAGCCCGCTCATTAACTCGTCGCTCCGTCTTCAACTTACTCAGCATTTGCTGCAAGGCTTTGGGTTCCCGGCCAACACCCGCTTCATTCACATCGCAAAAAACAATCGTGAACTGACTGACGTCGCCTTTCGCTTGCAGATCATCGACTCGGTCGATCAGATCGAGAACATTTACTGGGATCTGGTATACGCGTACGAAAACGCAAGAGTGCAGAATGAATCGTTATCTTTCGCCCAGAAGACCTTGTCAGATACCAAGAAACAGGTCGAGATCGGAAGCCTCGCTCCCATCGAAGTGGTCCGCGCCCAGAGTACGGTCGCCCAGGATCAACAACTTGTGACCACGGCTCAGACTAATCTGCAACTGGAACAACTGCTGATGAAGAACGCTTTGACCCGCAGTTTGAGAGATCCGATGCTGGCCACGGCCGAGGTCATTCCTACTTCCACGATGGAGATTCCCGCGGAGGAACAAATCGTTCCCACTGAGGATTTGATCAACGAAGCCTTGCGTCATCGCGCGGAACTGGTCGAAACCCGCATCGATTTAAACAGCCGCGATTACAGTAACAAGGCGGTGCGGAGCGCTCTGCTGCCTACGCTCGATCTGTTTGCGTATTACGCTGGATCGGGACTCGGCGGCTCACAGAACCCCGCCAACCTTTGTTCGAACCAGACCCCGGATCAATTGCTGCTCAACTTCTGCGCGGGTACCAACCCTAATACCGGCATAAGTGAGATACCAACTGTCGCCTCCACCAGCATCGGTTCAACCTGGAATCAGCTTGTGAATTCGACTGCCCCGGACAAGGGGGTTGGCCTCTCGCTCAACATTCCGCTGCGCAACCGCGCCGCGCAGGCCGTTCAGGTCCGATCGGAACTGGAATATCGTCAGGCGCAAATGCGCCAGCAGCAAATAGAAAACCAGGTCAGCATCGAAGTTCGCAATGCCCAATATGCCGTTCAGCAGAACCGCGCCAGCGTGGACTCGGCCAAAGCGGCGCTCGACCTTGCCCGCCAGTCGCTGGATGCGGAGCAAAAGAAATATCAGTTCGGCACTTCGACCACAACGCTAGTTCTGCAGTATCAGAGCCAGCTGGCGACGGCCGAATCCACTCTAGTGAATGCCACTGTCGCTTATGAAAAATCGCGTATCGAACTGGACCGCGCCACCGGCGACTTGCTCGATCACAACGGTATCAGCGTGGATGATGCGGCCCGCGGCCAAGTTACGCATATGCCCAGCGTTCCTTACATTGCGCCGCGCAAGGAATTGCCCTCGGTGGCGCAACCGTCGCCGCAGGCTGCTGCTCCGCAATCCCCGCAATAGGCCAACGGGAGAAGAAAACAGATACAGCTGCAAACTGCGTCTGTTTTTCTCTCACAATTCTTTACAATCCGCCGATGCTCTTCTCGCGCTACGTCCCGCTAAGATGGTTGTGAACGCAAAATCACTTGCCATCCAACTCTCGAAATCATTTTGCCTTTCTATATGTCGCGATACCGTTCCCGCCCAAGGAGACGAACCATGTCTTTGTCTTTGCTTTTGCCCCAACTGATTAAGGAACTCGCTCGCCCTCGCGCGCTGCTGACAACGGTTGTCCTTTTCTCCTGTATGCAGTCACCGTGGTCTGTGTCATTGTTCGCGCAAAATATCCCGTCGGCCCCCGCGCCGCAGGCCGCCTCGGCGCAAGCGGTGCATTTGCAGGATTACTCGAAGCCACGCCCGTCCTTTCCTCATATCCTGCAACCCTACAAAGCGCAGCAAGTACCACAACCGGTGTATAGCAACTCACCTCGCATCGATTCCCTGCTACGCGATGGAAGAATTTACCTCTCGATCGATGATGCGGTTGCACTCACGCTGGAAAACAATCTTGATCTTGATATTGCTCGCTATAACCTGAACATTGCCGACACTGATTACCTGCGGGCCAAGTCCGGAGCCAACATTCTTGGTATCAACGCCGGCATCGTGCAGAACACTCCGGGTGGTGGCGTCGGTGGCCTGGGTGGTACGGTAGGCTCCGGTACGGGCGGAACTACCGTTGCGGCCAGCGGAATAGGGACTGGGACCAACGGCTTAGTCAGCTCCACGCTGGGCATCGGGTCGGTCATTACCAGCTTTGATCCGATCATTACCGGCACGCTGCAACTCGACAAAAATGACACCGAATCCACCAGCGTGTTCAGCCCCGTCCCGGTTGTGGCTCAGAACACCTACACGGCCAATGTCGCGTACACCCAGGGTTTTGAGTGGGGCACGGCCTTGTCCGCGGGATTCAACAACAGCCATGTCACAACGAACAATCCCACCAGTCTGCTGACTCCGGACCTGAGTTCCAGCTTCCAGTTCCGGATCACGCAGAATCTTTTGCAAGGCTTCGGTCCGCTTCCCAATCTGCGTTTTATTCACATCGCAAAAAACAATCGAGAGATCTCCGACGTAGCCTTTCGCTTGCAAGTCATTACCACCGTCGATCAGATCGAGAACATGTATTGGGACCTGGTCTACGCCTACGAAAATGTGCGAGTGCAGCAGGAAGCGCTCACTTACGGGCAGAAGGCGCTAGACGATTCGAAGCAACAGTCGAAAGTCGGCACGGCTCCGCCGATTCAAGTCGTGAGCGCGCAAAGCACGGTTTCAACCGATCAGCAAAACTTGATTCTGGCGCAGAACAACCTGCAGCTGCAACAGTTACTCATGAAAAACGCTCTCAGCCGCAGCATCGAAGATCCGATGCTCGCCGAAGCTGATGTGATTCCCACCTCGACCATGCAGCTGCCCGAACAGGAGCCCGTCGTCCCCACGCAAGATCTGATCAATCAGGCTCTCGCCCATCGCGCTGAGCTGGTGGAGTCGCGCATCGACCTCAACTCGCGTCAACTGAGCAGCAAGGCGGTTCGCAATGCACTGCTCCCGACTCTGGATGCCTACGCCTATTACGGCGGATCGGGGGTCGGCGGCAATGTCAATCCGGCAGTGCTGCCGCCAATTTGTAATCCTGCCGTCTCAACTTGTTTTAGCAGCGCTACGGCCCCGCCTCCTTTTGTAAACGGCGGGCCGGTAGGCTACGGCAGCACGCTCAACCAGCTCGTCAACTCTACGGCTCCCGACAAGGGAGTTGGACTGACGCTGAATATTCCCTTGCGCAACCGGGAAGCACAAGCCAACCAGGTGCGCGCAGAGCTGGAGGACCGTCAGGCTCAGGTGCGGTTGCATCAATTGGAGAATCAGGTGCGTATCGAAGTGCGCAACGCGCAATTTGACGTAAGACAAAATCGTGCTTCCGTGCGGGCTGCCCAGTATGCTGTCGACTTCGCCCGCCAGACACTGGATGCCGATCAGCAGAAACTGAAAGTTGGACTCACCACTACAACTGCGATCCTGCAGGATGCGTCAGTCCTGACCACCTCGGAGTCGAATCTGGTCTCAGCCAAGGCTGCGTACGAAAAGTCGTGCATCGAACTCGACCGCGCTACGGGACTGCTGCTGGATCACTCCAACATCGATGTAGCCGAAGCCACGCGAGGCCAAGTTACGCATCTTCCGAACGTACCCTACGTTGCTCCACGTCCGGACTTAAACCCTAACGCTCAGCCAACTCAGCCCCAGGTGCCGCCTTCTTAGTCTTGACTGTGTCGGAGACTTCCAGGCAAGCGGGAGATACTTCGCCGTCAATTCTCCGTCCGAGGCTCGACGATGTATTCTTCCTGACGTGACTCTGTCCATTGTCATCATTACGCATAACGAGGAGGCCAATCTGGGGCGCACGCTTGAAAGCGTGAAGCCGCTGGTCTGCGATGGCAATGGAGAAATCATTGTCGTCGACTCGGGATCGACTGATCGCACCGTTGAGATCGCAAG
>DASRWO010000335.1:0-6993 GCA_035654555.1 Candidatus Deferrimicrobiaceae bacterium
TTGTGGTTGATTCCATCGCGACCGAGAAAGCTTAAATACCCGAGCCACAGGGCAAGGCCCTTCCCGCTCGGCGTTCACGCTACTTTTGGATTGCTTTTCTGGGGGCCCTCGCCGGAGTGTTCGACGTTATTGCCCGGCTCGGGAAAGTCGGTATCGGAATCTTTCAGGATCGGATCCTGATCGCGATGGCCGAGTTGCTCGGTAAGGCCGGCGTTGCCATCGTGATGGTGGTGCGCTTCTTCGGTTGCGCCTTTGGCCCGGTCAGGATCATTGTCAGAAATTTTGGTCATATTAAACTCCGGTCATACAGAACTTCAGAACTCTGCGGCAAAAACGCCGATCACATTTCACCGGAATCATTCGCCAGGACGAGAGTTGGATGCAACTCCGAGCTTGCGCAGACGCTCGCGAGCCTGCAAAGCTTCCGGGGAGCGTGGATAACGCTGAATTACATGCCGGAGTTCCGCGACTCCATCTTCCTGCTTACCCAGTTCGATCAGCGCGAAACCTTTCTTCAGCTGTGCTGATGCGACCTTTGATCCCGTAGGAAAATTCTGCAGGACTTGGTCATAACTCTGCGCCGCCTGCTGATAATTGCCCTGCCGAAACTGAATCTCACCAAGATAAAAGTAACAATTTCCGGCAAGATCGGTGTTGGGATAAAACTTGATGTAGTCGGAGAATTCCTGGATGGCGAGATCGTTCTTGGCGCCGTTGTAATCCCGCAGAGCATTGTTATAGAGGACGTCGGGCGGCGGGGCCTGTGCCAGGGCTTGCTGTTGCGCTTGTTGCTGGGCCGTGGTGGCGGCCGCGCTTTGCTGCGACGCCTGCATGTCTTCCAGTTGCTTGCTGACTTTGGCCAGGCGCGCTTTCAGTTCGTCGAGACTGTCGTTCAGAGCCTGGATCTGTCCCGAGAGTTGGTCCACGTGCGAGGAGGAATCGCCCTGCTGTTTCAGCAAAGTAGTTTGCAGCGCGGTGACGGCGGCGGCCACTTTGTTCACAGCATCGCTGTCACGCTCGACAAGATTATTCATGACCCCCATGCGCTCGTCGAAGCTGCGCTGCATGGCGGTCATCTGCTCTTGCAGTTGCTGAACCTGGGTTTGCAACTGAATGGTCTCTTTATTAACGCCGAAGGCCGGCATTGTGGCGAGGCATAGTGCTGAGATCAGAGCAATTCGAAAGGAGCGGATTTTAGGTTTCATAAGCGCGAAGTTTCCTACAATCTATTTTAGACGGATTGGACCGGCCGTAGGTTGCGAAGATTTGGGCCAGGTATCCGGAAGGGCATAGGCAGTCTTCCAGAAGGGCATTGGCGGGTTGGTGGTTAGCGACAAAGGCCAAGAACCGCAAACCTGGGGCATCGCGGAGGCGACACCCCAGGCCGCGCAGGCCTTACCTATTTCTGATACACAAAGTGACCGCGCCGGTTCTGCTGCCAGCAGGCTTCGTTTTCTTCCATGCAGAATGGCTTTTCTTTGCCGTAGCTGATGGTCTTGATGCGGTTAGCGCTGATTCCACCTGCAACCAAGGCGTTCTTTACCGAAGATGCGCGCTGATCGCCAAGGGCCAGATTGTACTCGGTGGATCCGCGGGAATCGCAGTGTCCTTCAATCGTGAAGTTGATTTCGGGATGCTGATTCAGGAACAGGATGTCGGCTTGAATGGCCGACTGCTGATCGGAGCGAATGTCGGATTTGTCGTACTCGAAATAGATGTCCTTAACACTCTGGCCGAAGAGATCCTCTTCCGACGGCGAAGGCGGCGGAGGAGCAGCCGCAACCGGAGCCGTGATGGTGAGGCGCGTCGTCGCATCCTGCGTACCGCCGGGACCTTTCGCGGTGAGGTGATACGTGGTCGAATCGGTGGGAGTGACCTGTTGCGATCCAGTGGGTTGGACCGCGCCAATGCCATCGATCGAAACGTCAGTGGCGTTGGAAGTCTGCCAACTGAGGGTTGCGGATTGTCCGTGCTGAATCGTATCCGGGCTCACGGAAATGGAAGCGGTGGGCGCGGGTGCGGGTGGAGGCGGTGGGGGTGGCGGAGGAGCTGCTTTTTTATGGCAAGCGCCGAGAAATAGAATAGCGCCCAGGGCGAAGGCGGTTGAGACAGACTTCAGGGTTTGTTGCTTCATGTTGATCTTCCAGTTGTTGCTGCTGTTCACAATGATCCTCCTGCGAACTCAGAAAATTAATTTGAGTTCAGACGAAGTGAATTTATTTCCAACTCCAGTTCGGTTGCGAATTACGTCCCGTAAAAGTCAGTTGATGAAGCTTGGTACCGTCGGCGAGCATCTCCCATATCTCTTCTTTCCCCGAGCGGCTGGACTGAAAAACGATATGCCGGTTATCCGGCGACCACCACGGATAGTCGTTACGGCCGCCATCGTGGGTGAGCTGAACCCACTGCTTGCTGGCGATATCCATTAGATAAATGTCGGAAGAGCCGGGCTCGCCGGGCCCATACTTGCGGATCCAAGCCAGAGACAAAAATTGGCCGTTCGGCGCCCAATTGGGCGATACGGCATAGCCCTGGTCCGTCATGCGTTGCTGGTTGGTGCCATCGGCCTCCATGGTGTAGACCTGAGGTAACCCGGTGCTGCCGCTGACGAAAGCAATCTGCGCGCCCGTCTTGCGGTTCCATGTGGGAGAAACATCAGGGCCTCTGCCTGTGGTCATGGCGTGCAGATTACCGCCGGTAGAGTCGCAAACGTAAATCTCTGAGTGGCCATTGCGCGAGGAGGAAAATCCAAGATGCGTCCCGTCAGGAGACCATGAGGGTGAAAGATTGGTTCCACCGAAGTGCGGGAATCCGACCAGACGGTTCAGTTCGGTGGAATACATGAGGATTTCCCAACCGGATTTGGTCAGCGAACTGAAGGCGAGCCGGGAACCGTCGGGCGAAATCCTTGGCGAAAGTGAGATCGAACCTTGATGGGTAAGTTGGCGCTGGTTGCTGCCGTCGTAATCCATTACCCAGATTTCCTTGTGGCCAGAGCGATCGCTGACAAAATAGATTTTGCTTTCGGCGATGCCGGGAATGCCGCCGCCGAGACGAAAAATAATCTCATCAGCAAATTTGTGGGCGATCAAGCGGGTCGCGTCATCCGTCGCGACATCGGTGTATTGCTTTCCCAGGACCAGCGGTGAGGCGGTGTTTTTTACGTCGTAAAGCCATCCCTGCACTACGACTTTGCCCGCGGCCACGCCGAGATTGCCGAAGGCCAGCATGGCGGCGTTGGGCGGAGGAGAATTCCACACTCCGAAAGTGACCTCGGGCGGATTGCCCGGCACTTGCAAAGGATAAAAGCTTTTCGAAATCAGTTCCACGACACCGGAGTTGTCGAGGTCGTTCCAGAATGTATCGTTGAACGTCTTCAGCAGAGCGGTGTTCTGCGGATCGGCGTTGGACGGCTTGAAATCAGGAACCGCCAGCCGAACTTTTTCAACACCGAGACCGGAGCCGGTGCGCACCCAATCCTGCGCGGAGGCGAAGAGGGAAGCAAATAGAACCACGCAGCAGGCCACGACGAGATGGAAGTGGGGCTTGGCAGAGTGCGGAGTTGGTCTGCGTTTATCGTCCATCCGTTTAAAGCTCTTGCCCGGGCGAAGACAAAAACATCCAGCAAGTGACAGTATCGTAGTCCGATATGTTCTCATTGGCAAGTTACGAACGATCATAATCGAGAATCCGGAACCTAAAGAATCATCAGGTACATGTACGTGCAACTTTATTTCTTGCTGTAGTCGAACCAATATTCGACTGAGATTTTGCTGCCGCTGTAATCGGGCGGCAGCGGGCCAAATGTGTCAATACGCTGGAGCGCGCGGGTGGCGGAAACATCGAGCGACGGCACCCCGCTGGATTGCTCAATCTGTACGTTAAATGGATGGCCATCCCGGGCCACGTCAAAGGTGATGTAGACGCGCTGGGCTGTGGTGATGCTGGGGTCAACCTCGTACTTTAGCCAGTTTTCCGAAACCTTGCGCTGAATCACCTGAACATACCAGCCGTATTTCGTGCCGAAGTCGCCACCTCCACCCGTGATGCCGAAGCCGCCTTTCGCGCCTCCGGCAGCGAACGAGCCGTACGGGCCGCTCACCGGCCCGCCTTCGCCAAACGCCACCTGATTTGTTTCCGGTTCTGGGGTGGGCTGGGTCTTTGCCTTGGTGGGCGTAGAGACTTTCTTCGGCTTGACTTTTGTATTTTTGCCTTGAATCTCGATGGCGTCGGGTTCTTTCTCTTCGACCTTAGGCTCGGATTTTGTCAGACCCTTTGATTCGTTAGCCAGAACATTCTGGTTCTGGTTCGGCGCGGCGGTCAGAGGAACGTTGCTGACCAGAGTCACGCCCATAGCGGATCCGCCTCCGCCCGAACCCCAATCCGAGCCGTGCCCCTCGCCGAAGAGAACAGGGTAGAGCAGAATGACGGCGGTGACGGCAATGTGGAAGCCTGCCGACCAGGCGAGGGCGCGCCCCCAACTGTCGTGCTCGAAAAATATCTCAGCGTTTTGCGCCATTTTCTTCCAAAGGCTGAGTGACGATACTCACATTCGTGATCCCCGATTGCTTGACCGCGTCCATGACAGTAGCGAAGGCGCCGAAGGGAACGTTTTCATCGGCGCGGATAAAAATAAACTGGTTGTGGGGATCGCGGATTTTCTGCTTCAGGCGCGCGGCGATCTGATTGATATTGATCGCGTCGTTGCCGAGGAATACGCGCTGGTCCTTGTTAATCGTGATGACCGTTCGTTCTTCCGAAATCTCTTTGACGGTGCGGGTTTTTGGGACGCTGACTTCAATGCCTGACTGCAATACCGGAGCAGTCACCATAAAGATGATGAGAAGCACGAGGACGACATCGACCAGCGGAGTGATGTTGATATCGGCGAGGGCGGTTTGAGTGCGGCCATTGGAGGAAGTGAAAGCCATCAGCGCCTCACTTCAGCCACGGCCTGGGGCTGAATGCTCTCAATGGCGTTGAGCACTTCGAGCGAGAAATCATCGCCACGGGCGGCGAATACGCGAATGGAATTGCCGATCAAATTGTAGGCAATCACGGCAGGAATAGCAGCCACCAATCCGGCAGCTGTGGTGATGAGAGCTTCAGAAATGCCGGGGGCAACGGCGCGAAGAGTTGCGCCGCCGGCGGTGCCGAGTCCGTGGAAAGCGTCGATGATGCCCCAGACCGTGCCGAAGAGTCCGATAAACGGCGTGACGGCGGCAGTGATTGCCAGCCAGGGAACGTTGCGCTCCAGCCGCGTAATTTCTTCGGAGGCGCCGATCTGCATTCCGCGTTGCACGGCGGTCAAACTGCGGAGAGTGGCAGACGGCGTGGAGAGTTGCCGCTTGTATTCCTGGAAGCCGCCCTCAAAAACTCCGACCAAAGGGCTGGGATGAAACTGATCGGCGACCGCGGCAATATCCTGCAGGCGCTGGGCTTTGCGAAAGGCGCGCAGGAAGCGTCCGCTTTGAACTCGGGCGCGGCGCAGCAGGCTCCACTTGGTAAGGATGATGGCCCAGGAAATGAGACTGAAGGCCAGCAAGGTGACCAGCACGAATTTGGCGACCGGACCGGTATTGGAAAGCAGATCAAGAGTTTCGCCGCCGACAAGAACAGCAGGGTATGAACACAGATGCATGTGGTTTAAGGAAATACCTTGACGCGATTATAGATGATTCAACCGAATTGTCTTAGAGGGGCGTATCCCAAACATAACCTCCGGACTGTGGCTTTCCGTTTCAAATATCTGGAGCGCCAGATTTCGCAGATATACGCGCTAGCGGCGGATGTCATCAAAGAGCAGCAGGAGTTTATAGAATCTTCCGGGAGGAATTTCATGGCGAATTACGGAATGCTCCGAAACTATCGCTTCACCGACGCGGCCGAAGACATACGCGGGTCCAAGTTGTACGGGTTGAACGACGAAAAACTGGGCAAGATTGACGATGTGATTTTCGACCACTCCGAGGGAACGATTCGCTATGTTGTGGTGGACACAGGCGGATGGCTCTCGACGAAGAAATTTATAGTTCCAGCCGATCGGCTTCGCGGCTCCACGAAGCACGACAATGATTTCACGGTTGATCTGACCAAAGCGCAGGTGGAGAACTTTCCACCCTACAAGGAAACGGATCTGGAATCCGATGAACTATGGGCGGATTACGAAGGCAAATATCGCTCGAAGTGGAAGGCAGACCCGGTGATGCATCGGGAGGGAACTGACCGGAACATCACTCCGACTACGCAGCAAATGCCGGGTAATTCCCCATCGGCCAGGGCTGCCGGGTCGCCGAACGCAGTACGAAACGCGCCTGGCGACAGCGCTGAAATCGAGGATACCGACTTTATCGAGCCCGGATATGCGGCTTCAACCGACACCGTGGAAATCGATACCAGCGCGGTCGGCATTGGCCCTCGCTGGGATACGTTTCAAAGTCGCTTGCGAGAGCGGCGTAAGGAAGCAGCGAGCTTGGAACAAAGTCGCGAGGACCAGTACCCCAAAGCTAGCTAACAGGTTTATGTTTATGTTTTACAAAGCCACGGCTTCGGCCGTGGCTTTCTTGGTTCATATTGCGGCTTTCCAGATTCAGAACGGAGCGGCATCAGTTATGGGTTGAGCCGGAAGGGTCGGACAGGGCGATTAATTTACCCACCGGATATTCCTCCTGAGACAGAGGAGTAGAGGGTTCAGGATTGATGATGGTGAGCACTTCCCCCGTTTGAACTCCGCGCACCATCAGCCGGTCACTTTCGACACCGACTACGCGATATTTCTCGTCGAAGATTGACATAGGGGCCTTTGCAGGTTGGATGCCCAATCGAGGTCTCGCGATGCCGGTGGCTAGGCTGATTACCAGATGGTTCCGAAATGGTCCAATCTCGGTTTTCGGTCAGTGCGCTGCAGAACCGGAGGCTTTCAGATTTTAGCCCTGAAGGCCTAACGCCCGGCTAGGCCGAACCTCCCGCCAATTCTTTCTCGGCGCCGTAGAA
>DASRWO010000336.1:0-3723 GCA_035654555.1 Candidatus Deferrimicrobiaceae bacterium
CGAGCGCATACCGCGCTCGTGGCCTCCGCCATCGATGATGGCGGAAATCTGCACACGCGGATTCTTGCGTCGCACGTACAAGGCGCCTACGCCCTTCGGACCGTACATCTTATGGGCCGAAATCGACATGAGGTCGATATTTTGTTTGTTCACATCTACCGGGATTTTTCCAATGGCCTGGGTTGCGTCGGTGTGAAAAATTACTCCACGTTCGCGGCACAGCTTGCCAATTTCAGCCACCGGCTGCACCACGCCGATCTCGTTGTTCGCGAACATAATACTCACCAGGATGGTTTTGTCATCCATGGCGCGCTTGAGGTCTTCGAGATCAACCAGTCCATCCTTTTGCACTGGCAGGTAGGTAACGCGATAACCATATTTTTCCAGGCGCTTGCAGGTATCGAGCACAGCCTTGTGCTCGGTGACCGCGGTGATGATATGGTTGCCCTTCTCGCGGTACATCTCGGCGACGCCTTTGATGGCGAGGTTGTCGCTCTCAGTGGCGCCAGAAGTAAAGATGATCTCTTTGGTGGTAGCGCCGATCAGTTTGGCGATGCGCTCGCGAGCCGTCTCCACGCCTTCTTCGCCTGCCCAGCCGAACGAGTGATTGCGGCTGGCGGCATTGCCGAATTTTTCCATGAAGTAAGGCAGCATCTCTTCAAGCACCCGCGGGTCCATGGGCGTGGTGGCGTGGTTGTCCATATAAATGGGCAGTTTCACTCCCTGCGGAGCTGAGTGCTTGGTGACAGGAAGTTCCTGGGGGATCTTTACGTCCGTGCTCATAAATGCTCTCCTACCTGGTTAGTTGCTTCATCCTTACTTGCTTGCCGGACTAGACGATCGTCACTAGTTCTGCAAGCTTGCCGCTGACGCTTTCGGCTACTTCCGGCTCTTCTCTCATATGTGAAATCTTGATGCGTTTCAACACCGCTTCGATGCTTTCATTCACCTTGCGCAGAGGCTCGCGGATATTGCAACGGTCGCTCTGTCCGCACTCGCCGCGAACCGTAACACAAGAGGTAATAAAAAGCGGACCGTCGATGGCCTGGATTACCTCGAATGCGGAAATCGTGTGCGCCGCCCGGGCTAGCCTGTAGCCACCGTAAGTGCCGTGTTGGGATTGCAGTAGCCCGGCCTTCGCCAGTCGCTGCAGAATCTTGGCCAAAGCCTCAGGAGGAATGCCGAAGGAATCGGCAACATCCTTTGCACTGGCGCTGCCCGTACCTTCTTGAGCATGGTCGGCCAGGTGCTTCATGGCCATCAGTGCGTAATCCGCCTTTTTGGTTAGCTTCAGCATCCGAGTGCACTGCCGTGATCCCTGATTTCCGACTCTTTGAGTCGGAGATAAATCCGACCTTTTCTGTCGTAATTCATTCTACGACCAAAAGAGGAACTGGCGCAAGGCCTCGCATGCAGCTGCGAGAATCGGTATTGGACGGTAAGCAACGGTGTTTGAGTGGCTTGGGCCAGACGATTATTTTGGTTGGCATTCAGGGACGGGAAGTGAACCAGCCGATCCCTCGACCAAGGCAGTACGAGGAACTCCTTCGAAATGGGGGCTTGACAATGGGCTTAGCAAGGCTAAAATACCGGAAATCCTTGATCGATCCCTCTTCCTGCTTCGACGAGGGCGACGTTTCCTGATTTATGACTTCAAAGCCGTTCTCCCAGCCAACAGATACGAATAAACCTTGCAAACATCCGCGAGTGCAAATTGTGAGCCGTGACGAAGACGCTGAATTCGTGGAATGTCTGGAGTGCCGCGAAGTCTTCGAGTCCAGCGAACTGAAGGACATGAGCATCGAAGAAAGCGTCGACGGGGACACCCAAGAATCGTAGATTCCGGAACCTGCTCACGATAGTAACCGGGTAAGCCCGCTTCTTCCTTGTTTCTGGTCCAAGCACACTGTTAAAGTGCCTGCCGGGGGCGTGCATTTCGCACGTTGCAAACTCATGCCTGCGGTAGCGCTGGTGGTAGATGATTCCATGCTGATCCGCTACACTGTGTGCCGCTCTCTGGAAGAGCGCGGCTTTACGGTGGAGTCCGCCACGAACGGCGTGGAGGCGTTGCAGACTCTGGAGCGGATGCATCCGGATGTAATTGTCACCGACATGCAGATGCCGAAGATGTCTGGGAGCGAACTGATTACCGCCTTAAAGAAGAATCCGAAGACCGCCAATATTCCCATCATTATTGTTGCCGGCCGCGGCAGTGGGTTTGATGAAACCGAAAAGCGCGCCAACTTTGCCATCTACAAAGATATTGATATTCAAAGCCAGCTGGAAAGGGCGCTGGATGCGGTCATGGGAAATAGTCAAGGCGCCAGCAAGTAGTCGTTGTAGGAATTCTCCGCTGAATTTCTTGTCGAACCCAGACTAGCGCAGGACGAGGCTCGCCTCGGCTGAAAAATCCATCGCGGCAAAATCCTTAGCTAAAAATTTGGGATAAGCAGCGGCGGCAATCATGGCGGCATTGTCGGTGGAAAGCGCGCGTGAAGGGAAAAAGACCGGCACACCTTCCTGAGCGCCTCGCTGCTCGAAGGTCTTTCGCAGTTCGCTGTTGGCTGCAACTCCGCCTGTCACGAATAACGTAGCCACGTCGTAGGCCACGGCCGCTGCCAGAGTCTTGCCTACCAGATCGTCAACCACGGCACGCTGAAATGAAGCGACTAAGTCGAGTGTCTGTCGATCGCAGGCCGCCACAAAATCTTCGAGCTTGGGCTTTGGGATGTTGGCCAGAGCCTTGCGACGAACGTCGATGGGATCCCTCATGCTGTGGACTTCGACGTAGCGCAGCACTGCGGTCTTGATGCCGCTGTAGGAAAAGTCGAAGCGTGGACAATCGAGTTCGAGTTCCTTGTGTCCTCTGCGTTCGCGACGATCCGGATGTTTGATTTGTGCGGAAAGGAACTTCACGGCGCCCGGATCGCCAAGCGGAGCGAGGCAATCAATAATCGGTCCACCGGGATAACCCAGGCCAAGCAGTTTTGCAACTTTGTCGAAAGCCTCGCCGGCAGCGTCATCCCGCGTGTGGCCGATATTTTCGTAAGTCCAGCTTTCATTCTTTTGCGCGGCCAGATAAAGGTGAGTGTGTCCGCCCGAAACCACCAGGGCCAGCACAGGAAACTGCAGCTCGTGGTTACCCTTTTGGCGTTCTTCCAGCAAAACGGCATGGATGTGGCCTTCGAGGTGGTTGACTGCAATCAGCGGCTTATCGAGGGCGAAGGCCAGTGCTTTTGCGTAGCTGATGCCGACAAGTAGCGCTCCGGCAAGACCGGGACCCTGGGTGACTGCGATTGCGTCGAGGGAATTGAAGGTCTGACCAGCCTCAGCCAATGCCTGCCGGACGACGGGAACAATCGCCTTCAGATGCTCGCGAGAAGCCAATTCCGGCACGACCCCGCCAAAAGGGTGATGTGTAGCAATCTGTGAGGCTACGACGTTCGAGATAAGTTGTTCTCCCGAGCGCACCACAGCTGCGGCGGTTTCATCGCACGAGCTTTCAATGCCGAGGATGTAGGCGTCGGGCATGAAGCTATATTATTAGAATCTCGCTATCAGGACTTCGTGGCTGACCTGCTCAAATACGTCGAGGAGTCAGGATTCCCCTTTATTGGCGGACTGATTCATCTGTTCGTCGGCGGTTCCGAATTGCATGGAGCTAAAGTTCATAGCACAGATGACCTCGATATCTATGGCGTCTATGCTGAGCCCCCGGACTTG
>DASRWO010000337.1:0-2492 GCA_035654555.1 Candidatus Deferrimicrobiaceae bacterium
CTGGCATAATTATTGCTCAGAGTGGGCCCATGTATACTGGATCAGCTTTCATTAGCGCAGCGAGTAAACCTCAGGGCCCCGCGGCCCATGGTGGGCAGATGGCGAAGTATTTTCGCCTAGCGCAGGCACCCAACATTGTTATAGGTGCGTCTTCAAAGCCGCGGATCGCGATCACTCGCTTAAGTTCCCAGAGCGGTCTCCCCGAGCAGACCGCAGCCATTCCGCACGAGAGGGCGTTCGTCGTATCCGTACATCTGACGTCCGCATGCGACCAGGGCTGCGAAATCTGGGTGGATAGCCGCTATTCTCGAATCGCAATGTGGCCGGCCGGAGGAGTGGGAATTTACGATCTGGGGTCCAATCCTCGGACGCGCAATCGGGGCCCGGTTGACTGGGTGCACTACTACGTTCCACGCTCCACGCTCGATGAGTTCACCGATGATGTCGATATCACAAGCATCGACGGTTTTCGATGCCAGCACGGAACCGTTGACCAAGTGCTCCATCAGATGACACAAATGATCCTGCCCTCTTTAGCGGCTCCCGAGGCATCTTCTGTACTCTTCCTCGATTATTTTCGTCTTTTGTTTTGCGCCCATGTAACGCAACGGTACGCTCCTTCGCTCGAAGTGATGAAGACATATCGAGGTGGTCTGGCGCCTTGGCAGAAGCGTCGGGTGGCCGAGCTTCTGCGAGAAAACCTGGACGGGCAGATCGGGCTCGCGGATCTGGCCCATGAGTGCGGCCTCTCCGTCAGCCACTTCACGCGATCTTTCAGACGATCATTTGGGACCTCGGCACACCATTACTTGATCCTCCAGCGAATCGAAAAGGCAAAACTTTTACTTTCATCGTCCGGCTTTGCCCTTGCTGAAGTGGCGCTGCAATCGGGTTTTTCTGACCAGGCATCTTTTAGCCGAACCTTCAAGGCTGTGGTCGGAACACCTCCCGCTCACTGGCAGAGAAGAGCCAATAGCTCTCACCCACGGCTGCATTAGGCGGTTCGGAAGCGATTTCAAGGGACCTCGCGGGACGATTGTCGATGTGCACAGAGGACGCGCCACATAATCCGACCTTAGAGCCGAATCGCGGGTGACATTTCTTAGAGGTTGGTTGCGACTCGTTATTAGGTCACAAACAACAAAACAAGCAACTTTTCGCAAGAACAGTGGCCAGCCCTCGGCACACCGTCAGTAGGACAGGCTCAACGTTCCTCCCCAGCGCATGGGAGCGGAGTTGATCGAGCAGGCTGCAGTGAAGGCCGGGAGATAGAAATGGCTAGCGAGCTCGAAGAGAAGAACAAGAAACTGGTTCTAAAAGCTTTCGACACGCTGTTCAATCAGCGCGACTACGACGCGGCAAAGCAGTTGTGGTCGCCCGACTACATTCAACATAGCGCCCATATCCCGCCCGGCCGCGATGGACTCTTCAATCTCGTCAAAAGTATTCCGCCAACGCTGAGGTATGAACCTCGGGAAATTCTCGCAGAAGGCGATCTGGTGATAGTGCACGGGCGGTATTCGGGCATCGGCCAGCCTGCGAACTGGATTGTGGCGGACATTGTTCGCATTAAGGCTGGAGTCCTGGCCGAGCATTGGGACGTGATTCAAGATGAAGCGACGCGCGCGACCTCGAAGAGTGGACTTCCCATGTTCGGAGATAAATTTCCGCAATAATTTCGAAAAAAAGGAGAACAAAATGACAGCGAAATCAACGCAGACCAAACCAAGTATCGTCTTCTGCCACGGGCTTTGGGCAGATGGTTCCTGCTTCAGCAAGCTAATCGTTCCCCTGCAGGCTGAAGGCTATGAGTGCATTACTGCACAGTACGGCCTCAACTCAACGGCAGAGGACGTCGCCTTAACGAAAGCAACGATCGGACGTGTCAGCAGCCCGGTTATCCTCGTTGGCCACTCTTACGGTGGAACCGTCATCACCGGCGCCGGAACCGACGATCGCGTTGTCGGTCTGGTTTACATCTGCGCGCTTGCTCCGGACGCGGACGAGAGCTCGCAGACGCAGCAATCCAATTTCCCGAGGACAGATGTCTTTTCTCAAATCGATGTCGTGGATGGCCGTATCTGGCTTCGTCGGGAGGGCACAAAGTTCTTCTGCGGAGACCTTTCGGAGCAGGAGCAGCAGCTCGTTTGGGCGACGCAGGGTGTTCCGAAACCTGACCTGTTCGAGGCAAAAGCCGGAGGAAGTGCCTGGAAGTCAAAGCCCAGCTGGTACATCGTCGGTAAGAAAGACCACACGGTTCATCCCGATCTGGAGCGCTTCTTCGCCAAGCGCATGGGCGCCACCGTCTACGAGCTCGACAGCAGCCATGTGCCAATGCTCTCCCAACCGGAACGCGTCCTCGACGTAATCCGTGCCGCAGCAAAAGCCGTTCAAGAAGCAACGGCAGCAGCCTAAAAAACCTCGGGCATCGAATATTGCCCGCAGTAAAGCGCCGATGTTCGGGACAAGTTTTCCGAAATAAGCGGAGTTGC
>DASRWO010000338.1:0-3733 GCA_035654555.1 Candidatus Deferrimicrobiaceae bacterium
CGCCAGTCCCTGTAGAACGCGGATTCCAATCAGAACAATCGGCGCGAACCAGCCGGCCGTAGCGTAGGAGGGCAAGAGGCCGATGACGAAGGTGGAAAAACCCATGATGGAGAGCGTCACGATAAACGCATACTTCCGCCCGACCAGATCTCCAATTCGGCCGAAGAACAGCGCGCCGAAGGGCCGCACCAGGAAGCCGACCGCGAACGTGGCGAGATACGCGAGGTAGGCAAAAGTGTCGTTACCGGGCGGATAAAACTTCAACGCCAGTACCGCCGCGAGACTGCCGAAAATATAGAAGTCGTACCACTCGATCATGGTGCCAACGGATGAGGCCATGATCACACGCCAAATGCTGTACTCGGCCGCATTACGGGTTCCTGCCACTTGAACAGCATTTGCCATAACTCCTCCGTTTACCTGCAGTATTCGTCCTGAGCCCACAATTGACGAGTTACAGTCTGAGGCACCAAGAGACTCCGCCCTGTTACAGCTAGTCCCGAATACTGGCAAGGCCTTCTCGCGCTACGACAATAGACGGTAATCTCCCCTATTACTGCTATCAAACCGAGCTGGACAGACCGTGCGGCGCCATCATAATTGGATTTCTGCTCTTGTCAAGCGATGGCGCCATTCGCAGATGGGTTAGAGTTTTCAGCCCGCAGGCCCACGATGATGTACAATCCTGTCCGTCCTCGCCGTCGAAGCTTAGATCTTGAAAAGATCGAACTGGATGGTCGCAGTGGTCATTCTTCTCTTCACCAATCTGTTTCCTAACTCCAAGGATCCGAACTACGGTATTTTTGTCTACCGCCGCGCTCGACAGCTTCGCGAATCTCTTGCTCACGCGGTTTATGTGGTTGCGCCGGTTCCTTATTTTCCCAAGTGGTTGTCGATTCCGAAACGGCTTCGATCAAATCCCCGCGTCGCGCGGTGGCTAAAAATGAGTCGTATTCCCGGAAGAGAGCACTGGGGCGGTATTACTGTCTATCATCCGCGCTATTTCGTTCTGCCCGCACTCTCCGCACCCTTTCACGGATTGCTCATGTTCTTAGGTACAGTTTTGCTTGTTCTGAGATTGCATGCGCAGCTGCGATTCGATTGCATCGATGCGCACTTTGTATATCCTGATGGCTTCGCTGCAGTGATTCTCGGCAAACTTATGCAGCTACCGGTCGTGGTTACTGCGCATGGCACGGATCTGAACGTTTATGCGAGAAGTTCGCTCTTACGCCCCTTAATCCAATGGACCCTGAAGGGAACAAAGCGCGTAATCTGTGTTTCCATGGCATTGAAAAGCATTGTCTCGGGCTTACAAATATCGAACGACAAGGTAGTAGTGATTCCAAACGGAGTTGATTTGGACTGCTTCCATCCAGTCAACAAGGCGGATGCTCGCCTTATTCTCGGCATGCCACCGGATGCCGAGGTTGTGGTGGCTGTAGGGCAGTTAATTGCGAGAAAGGGACATCACCATCTCATTCAAGCTGTAACTCACCTATGTGCGAAGTTTCCCCACTTCCAGCTGTTCATCATCGGCGAAGGTGAGTCGGAAAAATTTCTTCAACGAAGGATTTCGGCGCTAGGTCTGGAGAAACACGTCTCCCTTATCGGCGGGGTGAAGAATGACGAACTCTTTCGATGGTATAGTGCGGCCGACGTCACATGTTTGGCCAGTTCGCGAGAGGGATTCCCTTGCGTTCTGCTGGAATCGCTGGCCTGCGGTACCCCGGTCGTCGCTACGGAAATCGAGGGCACATCTGAGCTTGTCAACTCGTTAGACTTGGGATTCCTTGTACAACAGGATCCAATCTCGCTTTCCAAAGGCCTGGAGCGAGCGTTACAGATTGACTGGGTCAAGGCGGCACTTGCCGGCCATGCACGCTCATTCACATGGCAGCGGACTGCATTAGCCATCGAAGATATTCTGGCTTGCTCGATTCGTTCGCGCCAGAGCGACGCTCCGCTCAAAGCTCATGGCGTCACGAAGCCTCTCCATTCGATCCCGGTCCGCCCTTTGGCTCTAACGGGCGGTCCAAAGGCGTGAGTGTGGCGTCGTTACGGCGATCCAGTTGGAGGTGGAGTTATTTCCATTCTGTCTGGCCTTCATGGATGGTGATGTAACGGTCGATCGGAAGTTCCGTGAATCGTTGCTTCAATCCGCTGGGTTGCGGCCAATCGATCTCGAGCCAGTCAATTTTCGCGCGCTTCCCGATTCCCAAAACCAGGCGCGGATCATGCGACGAAAGATAACTGCCTCCGCCGACTTTCGTGCGGCTCCGCTTCAAATCGCCCGCCTGGTACGTCACGCGGGCTCCAACGGCATCGATGTTTGCTTTTTTTCCGACGAGCCTTAAGCCCAGCCAGTGATTCCCACTGCCAACATTATTCCGCAGAAGCACAGGCGCTTCGTTGTTATTCGAGATCAGGACGTCAACCGCTCCGTCATTATTGAAATCTCCCAGAGCCAAGCCACGCGCCGACATCGGAGTGGCAAATACCGGGCCACTCTCCCCGCTAACATTTTTCAATCCGTTTCCCGAGTTGTGAAAAAGCAGGAGGGGCTCTTGATACTTCACATTGTCGTAGATCTTTTCGATCAGATCATCGGGATGCCCGTTGGCAAGAATCAGATCCAGATTGCCATCGTTATCGTAATCGAAAAATTTCAGCCCCCAGCCGCTCATCAGCTTGGTTGCGCTGGCAAGACCGGTGGCCGGGGCAATATCGTCGAACGTTTCGTCGTGATTGTTTTTGTAGAGCGAATACGCCTCATGGTCGATGTTGGCGACAAAAAGATCCATCCATCCATCCTGGTTGAAGTCGGCGGAATCTACGCCCATTCCAGAACGCGGACGCCCGGCATCGGAGTAAGCTATGCCCGCCTGTTGCCCAATCTCTTCAAACGTTCCTCGTCCGCGATTCACAAACAGGAAGTTAGCCACCGTGTCGTTGGAAACAAACAAATCCATGCGGCCGTCATTGTTGATATCTGTCGCTACCACTCCCCAGCCCTTGCCCAGGTATTTTCCGATGCCTGACGTTTTGGAGACGTCAGTAAACGTTCCATCGCCGTTGTTATGAAAGAGCCAACTGGCCATCGGCTTGTAGAGATGAGGAATACAGTACCCAACTTTGTTGTCGGAGGTGCACGGCAAATTCTTGGATTTGTCGAAATCCACGAAGCGGCAGACAAATAAATCAAGCCGGCCATCATTGTCGTAATCGAACCAGACAGCGCTCGAAGACCACCCGGGCGCGGCCACTCCAGCCTTTTCCGTGACATCGGCAAATGTGCCATCTCCGTTGTTGTGATAAAGAATGCTTCTCCCGTATTGCGTAACGTAAATATCCGGAAAGCCGTCACCGTCGAAATCCCCGACAGCTACACCCTGGCCATAGCCCCCCGCGGCCACGCCCGCCTTCTCGGTTACGTCGGTGAAAGTTCCATCGCGATTGTTGCGGTAAAGGGCGTTCCGCAGCGGCGGACTGGGATCGTAGAAATCGCATTTGCCGCCATTGACCAGATAGAGATCCATCCATCCATCGTTGTCGTAGTCGAGGAAAGCACATCCGGCGCCCGTGGTCTCAGGCAGATATTTTTGCTCAGAGTGCGCGGCAGTATGTTTCCAGGTTATGCCGCTCACATTGGCGGGAACTACTTCGAAGGGATAAAGAGCTGCAGCGACGGCGGCCGAGAAACGCGCAAAAGCTGAGAACGCAAAGCTGCTGC
>DASRWO010000339.1:0-16740 GCA_035654555.1 Candidatus Deferrimicrobiaceae bacterium
CGAAGACTCCGGCAGACGCAATGCGGATGCATGCGCTGGCAGACGTTCTGAAGAATCCGTCGGCGTGAAGCGGGTCAAGCGGTGGAAACGCCAACGGAGTACGCCTGGCGCCAGAACTAGAAGAGCGAGGAGCGACAATTGACCATTCGGCGGCTCAGATTTATGCCGCCAGCAGCCGCCAGGGCACCGGTGTGCTGCATGGCGGTCCAACGCACTTCCTGTTTAGTTTAGTGAAACCGGCAGCCGCCTTTTGAAATCAGAGAGACAAAGAGGGCAATACCAGTTAGACCATTGTTCCTCGTCGTCGATCTACGGGAGGCTCCAGTGCAATTATCCCAACCGTTCAAAGGTGTGTTGTCTGTTCTGGTCGTGATCGCCGCATTTGGCGTGAGCGGTTCCTTGGTTTCATCTCGAAATCAATCCCAATCGGCCGCAGCAGCTAAAAACGACGAGTGCCAGAACGATAACAGCGGGTTGAAGTTACCTAACGGTTTTTGCGCAACGGTCTTCGCGGACAACATTGGCCACGCCCGCCAGATGGTAGTTGCGCCGAGCGGAGTTCTTTACGTCAACACCTGGTCGGGCAGGTACTACGGCAATGATACGCCGCATGCAGGCGGCTTCCTCGTAGCCCTGCAAGACAAGAGCGGTTCGGGGAAGGCCGATGTAATTGAGCGCTTTGGCGAAACCGTTCAAAGCGGCGGAGCGGGCGGAACAGGCATCGGCCTGTATAAAAAATCGATCTACGCGGAGATCAATGATCGCATCGTGCGATATTCATTGTCTGCTGGTTCCATCGTGCCGAGTGGCTCCGGCGAGACTATCGTCTCCGGATTGCCTCTGGCGGGCGACCATCCGATGCATCCGTTCATCATCGACGCGAAAGGATCGATGTACGTCGATGTCGCGACTGCGACCAATTCCTGCCAGCTGAAGAATCGGACGCTGAAGTCGCCCGGCGTAAATCCCTGCACCGAGCTTGAGACGCGCGGTGGTGTCTGGTTGTATGACGCGAATAAGACGAACCAAACTTTTTCACCGGGCGAGCGCTTCGCTACGGGGATCCGCAACGCTGAAGGTTTTGCCATCGATTCCAGCGGACTAGTGTTTGTGACGCAACACGGACGGGATCAGCTGCACGCGAATTGGCCAGACGTGTATAAACCCGACCAGGAGGCTACGTTGCCGTCGGAAGAGTTGCTGCTTTTGAAGCCCAAGGGCGATTATGGTTGGCCCGAGTGCTATCACGACCCGTTCGCACAGAAGCTGGTTTTGGCGCCGGAATACGGCGGCGACGGCAAGACGATCGGCGTATGCGCAAAGAAGATTGCTCCGATCACGGTATTTCCCGCCCATTGGGCGCCGAATGCGATGGTGCGTTACGACCAGAAGGAATTTCCGGCGCACTATCGCGGCGGTGTCTTCATCGCCTTCCACGGATCATGGGATCGAGCGCCATATCCGCAAGGTGGCTACAACGTAGTTTTTCAGGCGCTCGCCGGGGACCACGCATCCGGCCAGTGCGAAATATTTGCGGATGGCTTCGCGGGAGCGGTGGAGTCACCGGGCGAAGCCGCATATCGCCCGACTGGATTGGCAGTGGGACCGGATGGTTCGCTCTATGTTTCCGACGATGTGCACGGAAGGATCTACCGGATTGTCTATCGGGGCGGTTCCGACGCTGGCGCCGCGAACGTCACGCCGTGTCCGAGCGCGGCAGCTCCGGCAGGCAATCCCGTTGAAGAAGCCGCGCAACCGCCGGAGGGAACGCATCCAGACGCGGGCGCAGTTGCAAATAGCAATCTTCCAGTGCCTAAAGGTGCGACACGACAAATGGTTCTGCTCGGTGAGCGCATCTACCGCGGCGAAGTGGGCGGAGCGCCATGCACAGGCTGCCACGGAGAGAACGGGGAGGGAACTCCTTTGGGTCCCGACCTGAGGAGCAGGAAGGAATGGCTGTGGAGCGATGGAAGCTATGATGGAATCAAGAAAACGATCACGGACGGCGTGCCCCAGCCGAAAAAATATCGCAGCCCCATGCCGCCAATGGGAGGGGCGCAACTTAGCCCCGATCAGGTCTCAGCGCTCGCCGCTTACGTCTGGAGCTTGAGCCAATCGGCGTCGCCCAATCGGCATTAATCACCTAAGCCCTGGAAGCTTCGATGGGGTCCGTGAATTGTTGGTGTATCTGATCGTGGAATTGCGCACCTAAGCTGAGAAAGAGGACTGCTCAGGCACCCAGGGTCGGGTGGTTTTACAAAGCGCAGGTAGAATAAGTGGGCGCAATCAATCCTCCTTAACTTAATTCTCCTTAACGATGATCGTGAACTTCGCCGAGCGGGCGCACAACCACAACTGGGAACTGGACCCGGTGGTTCGATCCTTGCTGGATACCGATTTTTACAAGCTGTTGATGCTGCAGTTCATCTGGAAGCATTACCCGAAAACGCGAGTGTCGTTCGCGCTTTTTAATCGAACCTCTTCGGTGCGGCTGGCCGACAGGTTCGCGACCCAGGAGATTTCCGAGCAATTGGAACACGTCCGGAAACTGCAGTTTCGAAAGTCCGAGTTGGTTTGGCTGGCCGGTAACACGTTTTATGGGCGACGGGGAATTTTTGAACCGGCATTCCTGGAATGGCTGGAGGAGGACTTCAAACTGTCGGACTATGAGTTGTCCGTCGACGACGGTCAGTTCCAGTTGTCCTTCGAAGGTTATTGGGCCGAAACCACTATGTGGGAACTCTACGCGCTCTCTGTGTTTGACGAGTTGAGGACGCGGGCCAACATGAAAAAGCTGAGCGAGTTTGACCTCGATATTCTGTACGCCCGGGCGAAGACGAAACTCTGGAGCAAAATTGAGCGCCTGCGCGGCGTGCCCGGTCTAAGTGTGGCGGATTTCGGAACCCGACGCCGGCACAGCTTTCTGTGGCAGGAGTACGTGGTCAAGGCGATGGCTTCCAATCTTCGTAGCGGATTTGTTGGAACGTCGAACGCTTTTCTCGCTCATAAGCACGATCTTGAAGCAATCGGAACGAATGCCCATGAAATTCCCATGGTGCTGGGCGCGCTGGCGAATGATGACCAGGCTCTGAAAGCTTCTCAATACCATGTACTCGATCTGTGGCAGCGCACTTACGAAGGAGCACTACGGATCATGCTCCCGGATACTTTTGGAACAACTCAATTCCTGAAGAACGCGCCTGAATGGACAGCAGATTGGACCGGCCAGCGCATGGACAGTAAAAATCCGTATGTGGCAGGCGACGAATATATCGAGTGGCTGAAGGGACGCGGCCGTGACCCACGCGACAAGATCGTGATTGCCTCCGACGCTCTCGACATCGACGAAATCGTTGGTCTCCACGCTTATTTCGGTGGAAGGCTGCAGGGAGGCGCGACAGCCGAGGAATTCCGCAGCGCCGCCGACTTTCAGGATCGGGGACGATGGATCCCGGACAGGCGCATTCGATTCAGCGCGGGTTGGGGGACTCTACTGACCAACGATTTCCGGGGCTGCGATCCCCGAGGCGGCAGCGAATTCGACCCGATCAGTCTGATCTGCAAAGTGTCCGACGCCGAAGGGCGGCCGGCGGTGAAGCTCTCCGATAATTACGCTAAGGCGCTCGGCCCGGCGACGGAAGTCGAACGTTACCGGCGCGTGTTCGGCACAGCGGGCATGGCAAACGCTCCCACAGTTGCATAAAGCACCATGCAATCTGGAGGAACGGCCTGCCACAGTCCTCCGAAGAAAGGACAGTATCATGAACTGGCTGGTAAATCGTCTTGTCAATAAGCGGCTCTTCCGGGGAGTTCTTGATCTCCAGAAAGCGCATTTAAGATACACGGAGGTGGATCATGCCAGACGTAGAGCGCTATGAGATTCTTGTTATCGGAAGTGGAGAGTCCGGGAAGCATCTGACGTGGACCATGGCGGAGTCGGGTCACCGTACCGCCGTGGTGGAACGAAAATACATCGGCGGATCGTGTCCGAACATTGCCTGCTTGCCCAGCAAGAACGTGATTCGCAGCGCCAAAGCGAATTGGTTCGCCCGGCACGGCGCCGAGTATGGCATCGAAACGGGACGCGTATCGACGGATATGAAAGGTGTCTTGAATCGCAAGCGAAAGATGGTCGAGGGCGAAGTGCAGGGTCATCTTGACCGCTTCAAGGCAAGCGGAGCGGAACTGATCAAGGGCGAAGCCCGGTTCGTGGCTCCGAGGACGGTTGAAGTGCGCCTCAACGACGGGGGCCGACGGGCGATCACGGGTGATCGGGTTTTTCTCGATCTCGGATCTCGATCTACGATCCCAGAGATCGGCGGTCTCGCAGCTGCCAAACCGATGACGCACGTGGAAGCGCTGGACCTCGACCGTTTGCCGGGACACGTGATCGTACTCGGAGGAGGCTACGTGGGCCTCGAACTCGCGCAAGCCCTGCGCCGCTTCGGATCTGAGGTAACGGTGATCGAGCGAGGCGGCCAAATCGCCGCCGCTGAAGATGCCGACATCGCACAAGCGCTTCTCGAGAGTTTCACAAGCGAGGGGATCGAAGTGCTGCTCGATACACGCGTGCGGGAAGTCGGAGGATTGTCCGGCCAGAAGGTGCGAGTCGTTGCCGAAAACGGCCACGGGCAACGAACGATTGAGGGAACCGACCTGTTAATCGCCACCGGACGAACGCCGAATACGCAGAATATCGGGCTGGAAGCGGCAGGGATTGAACTGGACGCGCGGGGCTATATCAAAGTCAACGAGCGATTGGAGACCACCGCTGCGGGCGTGTGGGCGATGGGCGATTGTGCAGGCAGTCCGCAGTTCACGCACGTCGCGTACAACGATTTCCGCGTGGTCCGCGACAACCTGCGCGGTGGCAGCCGCACGACACGAGACCGGCTCATACCATTCTGTATGTTTACCGATCCGGAACTTGCGCGAGTTGGCTTGAACGAATCGGAAGCGAAGAGGCGTGGCATCGCCTATCGCCTGGCGAAAATACCCATGGCGGCAGTATTGCGAGCCGTCGCGCTAGTCGAAACGCGAGGCTTGGTGAAAATGCTGATCGACACGCAAAGCGATCGCATCCTGGGATTCGCCGCGCTGGGTGTCGAAGGCAGCGAAATGATGGCAGCCGTGCAGACGGCCATGCTGGGCGGATTGCCGTATACGGTGTTGCGCGACGCGATTTTCACCCATCCGACCACAGCGGAAGGCCTGGTCTATTTGTTGGCAAACGTCCCAACTAAAGGCGTACAACGGGCTGCTTAGGCTCTTCCAGCCCGGTTCGAGTATCGGCGCAGGCAGGGCGCAGTATCGTCTCTGTGCTGTCGTGAAATCGATTGGGTCATGACGGTGGGCAATAGGAGGACTGCTTCCCGTCTAGCTTGCGAAATTTCAGGTACAACTTGATTTTCGGCTTACGCATTCTGAGTTTCTTTTCTTTCTGGTAATACCCAGAAAGTCCGGAAAACCAGTGCTAGCCCTGTAGCTTTTCTACAAACCCTTTGCCATCAATATCTGGCGGAGAGGAAGGGATTCGATTTCCGCCATTTCTTGCAAGTTACGGTGAAAACTAGACATAGCGAGAATACCCTCTGTTTATGCTGGTTGCAAGCACTTTTTCAACTTCGGGTCGGTTGCCTCCCACGACTCCCAACGACCTCCATTGACCACGAAAACGGTGTCACTGGTATCACTCCCAGACGGCTGAGCGCGCGCGGGCATCCGTGGTTTCTCTGGGTGTGCTCCCCGGTTTGCGGTTCTTGGTGACGTGGCTCTATTGCTTAGGGAGGACATGGCAGGGCAGACTGACCGTGAATCAGTCAACAACCGCGGCTTTGCTGGTATTTTGGGCGTTCCAGTGTGCGAGTTGTGTGCCAGATTTCACTGATCGAATCACGTCCCGGCTATCAGCAGAAACACGCAACCACGCTGGTCTTGGCACAGCGACCATGATTGACCAATCTATTTCGTGGAGCTCCGCGAGGATTACGTTTGCACCTGGTGCGCGATGCTGGATGGTCGGCTGATTCTTGTGCCAAGTCAGCAATCGATGCGTAAGACGCAACACGTGCGCTACCCGGCTGAGGCCACGATCGTTGGGCGCGTGACGGGAATTACCCAGGACATTGTCGAAGCGTCAGCGCACGAAGTTCGAGCTTGACACAAAACAGGCCCAGGGAGGGCGCCTCGCGCACAAAAAATCCACACCGAGGGATAACGGTCAGGCGAAGACATCCGACATCGTGATTTAATGGTCGGGGCGATTGGATTTGAAAGATAACTTGCGGGACTCGGGTTGGCAACCAAAAGACCGCAACGGCGTTAGAACCAGAAGCACGATCTCTACGGCCCTGAGGCGAGAGCGGGACAGCGGTTGGCTCCCTCCTTTCAGGCATGCAAACTAGGCTTCCCCATTCCCACATCCGTTTTACGCACTGAGATTACAGAAGCCGTGTAGCGATCGCCGCGCAACAACGAGAGGCTGTATTCAATGGCCACATTTTGAGTGTCATAGGTCGTCTCCCTGATAACCAGCAGCGCGTTTCCTGCCGAAGTCTGAAGTATCCCAGCTTCCTCTTCTCCTGCGCTCACAGCTCCGATCACTTCTTCTGCCCATTGCAGCCTGCGTTTGTAGGTGTTTTCAAAAATGGCATATAGCGACTGTTTCTCCAGGTCCTGTTGATCGATGCCTACGAAAATGCGAGCCGGAAGATAACTCGTGACCACGGCGACGGGATCTTCATTGACCGAGCGAAGGCGCCGGATCCGGTACACGTGCTCTCCCGGTGTTAACTTGAGAGCTTGAGCTACTTCCAGGTCAGGATCTTCTAAACCCAGGCTGAGCAGGCGAGCCGATGGATTCAGACCTCTCCTTCGCATTTCTTCGCTGAACCCGCGAAGCTGCTGAAAATTCCAAGGAACGCGGCCGGATCCGACGACGGGCCGCTTGCCCTTGGCAATTACCAGTAGTCCTTCCGAACGCAGTTTTTGGAAGGCTTGGCGCACCGGCATCTTACTAATGTTCAGAGCCTGGGCGATTTCGCCTTCGGAGCAAAAAGTCTGCCCCTGGCTCAACTTGTTCTTCTTAATCAACTCACGCACATGATCCACAATCTGGACGTAGTAGGGCACGAAACTGTGGCTGTCAATCGCAAGCCCAAGTTTCTCCACTGGAATGGAGCCGGACGGGCCCGTAGGTTCTGTCACAACGGCCTCTTTTCTGAACACATGAACACATCACATACAATGTATATATCGACATTATATGAAATTTATTCGTGTGAGTGCACGTGATGCCAGTGTAATCGATGCAAACGATTTATTACAAGTCATTTAACCGTTACAAAGCAGCCAGCCAAGGAAGTCAAATCGCTCGACTTGATAAAAAATCATCTTGACATCATAGCTGCATATGACGTTCATATACGTTTCGTAATAGGAGATCACATTGATGGGAACCGGGACAGCCATTTGCACGAGAGCGAGATTTTCTTTTCCTACGTCTTTTCCGAAGATAGCCCGCTTCATGATAACAGCCGGTTTTCTGCTGGCTGCTTCCCTGATGGTCAACGCTCAGGTGGAGTCGGGAAGAATTGTCGGCACAGTCAAGGACGCATCTGGTGCGATCTTGGCTGGGGCTCAGGTTACGGTTACAGAAACTCAGACGAACGCTGGGACGAAGATCACGACAAACAGCGCTGGCGAGTACGTCGCCACCGAGTTGAAACCCGGCACCTACACCGTAAAAGCGGAGCAAACGGGCTTTCGAACAGCAGTTGAGGCCGCGTTCAAACTCGATATCAACCAGGTAGTGCGCGTGGATTTCTCTTTGGTCGTTGGATCGGTGCAGGAAGAGGTGGTGGTTACGGCCGCCGAGCCTTTGGTGGAATCGGAAACTTCGTCGATTGGGCAGGTCATCGATGAAAGTCGAGTTCACCAACTCCCCCTCAACGGACGGGATTTCATTCAGCTTGCCTATTTGAGCCCCGGGGTGAACATGGGTCCCGCCAGTACCGGCAGCACGGGGAATGTACAACAGGGCAACATTCCTGAGGACGAGCGCGGAAATGGCTCCATCCAGGTGAATGGCCTTTGGGCGACCAATAACAACTACTTGCTAAACGGATTTGACAACAACGAACAACAAATCGGTTTCGAATTGATCGAACCTCCGGTCGATGCGATTCAGGAATTTAAAGTTCAAACCAATAACTTCGGCGCCGACATTGGAAAAGGCGGCGCGGTTGTCAACGTCGCGACCAAGGCGGGCAGCAACCGTTTTCACGGCAGCGCATTCGAGTTTCTTCGCAACTCGTTTATAGATGCCAAGAACTATTTCGACAGCCCTACCGCACCCATCCCTGGGTTCAAACGCAATGAGTTCGGAGGCTCTTTGGGAGGGCCAATCATTCGAGATCGAACCTTCTTCTTCGTCGATTATCAGGGTAGGCGCATCCGCACCTCCGAAACCTTTCTTTCCCCGGTGCCCAGCCCGTCCGAGGTTGGCGGAAACTTCTCAGATCTGCTGACTGGTCCCTCCCCCACCACCATTATCGATCCGGTGACCAACACTCCGTTCATGGGAAACGGATCGCAGCCGAACGTAATCTCGCCCTGCACGAGTCCCGGTGGTCTTAGTCCGATCGGCCAAGCATGTCTTGATCCCGCGGCGCTGAAAACGGTCGCGCTTTTTCCGCAGCCGAACGTTCCAGCCAGCCTGGGCGACCTGTTTCTTTACAATCCGGTCAACCGCAACGATCAAGACGCATTCGATGTTCGCGTCGATCACCAGATCACTGCGAAGAATAGCTTTTTTGGCATTTTTAGTTACGGCAATGTTCAGGATCACAATCCTGATCCGTTTCCCGGAATCGCCGGAGGCGGGTCCTTTACTGGCGACATCAACAACAAGTCTCTACTGGCTGGTCTCAGCGATGTGCATGCGTTCTCCCCGAGCAAGGTCAACGAGCTGAAGATCGGCTACACTCGCTATGTGGTCGATGCCGTTCCTTTTTTCCAAGGACAGCAACTGGCCACTCAATTGGGAATTCCGGGAATCAACGATCCGAATGACCCGCTCACGGGGGGACTGCCCAACTTCGAAATCAGCGGGCTGAACAATTTGGGCAACGGAGACTATTTTCCTGAAACGCTGAATGAAGATAATTATCAATTGGTGGACGCCTTCACCTACATTCGCGGGCATCACTCCATCAAGATGGGTGGCGACCTGCGGCGCCGCGAGCACGGCTTCTATCAAGTTCAGAATCCTCACGGCGACTTCTTCTATACCGGACAATTCACTAGCGTACCGCTAGCCGATTTTCTGATCGGTTACACGCAGAGTCTCTTCCGCGACGCACAAACCGGAGCCTTCGGCATGCGCTGGTGGGAGTTTGGCACCTATCTGATGGATGACTATCGCGCGTCCAACAAGCTCACGCTCAACCTTGGAGTTCGTTACGACCTCTACACGCCCATGGTCGAAGAACACAATCGCCTGGCGAACTTCGATTTTCAGACTGGCTATTTTGTCGCTCCGGGAGTCACGCCGGGCACCAGCCGCTCTGGCGATGTAGCTACGAACTGGAGGGATTTTTCTCCGCGCATCGGCTTTGCCTATTCTCTGGGCAACGACAACAAGACTGCCGTCCGCGGCGGCTACGGAATCTTCTACGACAGGCAGGCAGACCAGAGCGATGCCGAACTAGCCTACAATGATCTGCCCGGAGTCTATGGGAGCCAGTCCTTGACGGCGTCTTTGGGCTCCTCTACGCCCGTGATGGTTCTCTCCCAGGGGCCGTCTCCCATTGTTTTTTCCACCATTACTAATCCCACGGGCCGCGCCAGTGCCGCCTACTTTCACAATCCCACTACCTATATTGAGGAGTGGAACCTGAACGTTGAGCGCCAGTTGGCAAAAGATATGGTGTTGCAAGTGGGATATGAAGGAACCCGCGGCGTCCATCTGACCTACTTGAGAAACCTGAACCAGGCCACGCAGCCGCTGGATTCGAACTTCTCCGATGCGTCCGGAAACGAAGGACGGCCTTACGAGTCCACCGTTCCCAACATCGCCGCCATCCGCACCGAAGGCCATGACATCAGCTTGATCAATCATGGTTTGCAGGTTCGCTTCGAAAAGCGGTCTTCGAACGGATGGAGCATGCTCAACAGTTACACGTACCAGCACACCATCGGACAAGCCACCGAAAGCGAGACGCCCAACGCTGATGGCGAGCCACAAGATACTTACAACCTGCGCGCCGAGCGGGGCAATGTGACCCCTGACTTCCGTCACCAGTTCACTTCGGCATGGTCCTATGACCTCCCGTTTGGTCCCGGGCGCCGTTACCTTCAGGACTCAGGGCGGTTGGGACTACTCACCGGAGGCTGGCAGTTGAACGCCATCATTTCGCTGTATTCCGGTCAGGCATTCACCCCCTATTTGTCGTTCGATCCAACCAATACTGGTTCGGGAGGTCCACGTCCGGACCTAGTGGGCAATCCGTATGACTTTTCGAATGCCGGCGTGGGTTTTGATGGCGGTAACAACGGGGGACCCGCGGCGGGCTGCGCGAATTCGACTCACCAGAATCTCAACTGCTGGTACAACCCAGCCGCCTTCGCCTTTCCTGCGCTTGCTCCCGGGCAGAGCTTTGCCACAAACTTTGGGAATGCGACGCGCGGCAGCCTTCGCGGACCAGCGTTTTACGATACCGACTTCTCCGTATTCAAGGATTTCAAAATAAGAGAGAGCGGCCAACTCCAGTTCCGCGGCGAGATCTTCAATCTTTTCAATACGCCGCAGTTTGCCCTGCCCAATAACCTGGTCGACACTCCAACCGCCGGACAGATCACGAGCACGTTACATGAATCCCGGCAGATTCAACTCTCGGTAAACTTTTCGTTCTAGTACCTGGTCGGAGCGGATTCAAGAACAGTTCCTGATTCGCTGTCGTCCGGCCACACCTTGCTGTAAGTGACCTCGGGAGGAAAAGACGAATGCAGTCGACAACGATTCGACAGGTTTTGATCGCAGCAGTGGCAGTCTTCTCCACGCTCTTTTCGCCGGCATTCGCGCAAACAAGGGAGCATTCGTCGGAGCAAAGCGCTCCGCCCGCAACCTCGCAGTCGACGCCCCATCTTCCGGCGGTGCGACTTGACGGCAATTACTTTTCCCGCGACGGTCATCGTTTTATCCCAGTGGGAGCGAACTGGGTGCCGGCGGTCAAAGCGATGCAATGGCCTACGGAATGGGACCGAAAGGCAATTGAAGCCGATTTTGCACGCATGCACGAACTCGGCTTCAATACCATTCGTCTGGATTTTGTATGGGCGTGGATCGAGCCGCGCCCCGGCGATTACAATCCGGACGCCTTCCGGGCCATCGATTTTCTTATTTCGCTAGCGCACCGCTATCAGATCTATCTGCACCCGGAATTGTTGATCGGCGGAGAGGTTGGCGAGGCTTTTTGGGATGTTCCTTACCGGCAAGGCCGTCACCCACATTCTGATCCTGACATGCTGCGCATTGAGACCGATCATGTGGCCGAGCTTGCCCGCCGTTACGCCAACGAGCCGGCCATTCTCGGCTGGGACCTGACAGACGAGCCTCCCTTCTGGATTGCCCCGGAGACTACCGACGCGATGGCGATCAACTGGACGCGCCTGCTCTCCTGGTCAATGCGTCGCTATGACAAGCTTCACCCGATTGTCGTCGGCACCAGCATGGAGGATGTGGGCCGGGGTCCGTTCCGGCCCGATAACATTCGTGATGAAGCCGATTTTTTCAGCGTTCATCCTTACTCGATTTACGCACCCAAGCTCTTTCCCGATGCCATGCTGTCGGAGCGCGGCACGTACGGCTCGGCATTTGAAACCGCTCTCTCGGGCAGCGCCGGCAAGCCGGTTATGGTGCAGGAGATCGGCGCGTCGTCAGCGCAATACGATCCTGAAGAGATCGAGAAGTTTCTACGCGCGAGCCTTTACTCGGGACTCGGAGCCGGAGCCAACGGATTTCTCATCTGGTGCTACACCGATGCGGCTCCGGAACAGTTCCACAAAGTGCCATACCTTCGCTCTCCCCATGAAACCCAATTCGGCTTGACCACATGGGAGGGTAAAGATCGGCCGTCGGCAAAGATGTTCAAGGAATTCGAGGACGTTGTCGGCCGCCTCGATCTTACGGGAATTGAGCCTACGCCGGCCGACGCCGGCATCATCGTTCCCTACGAGTGGTCAAAGCCGCACGGCGATTTTTCACACTTCGGCTTGACCGGACCAGAGGTTGTTCCTTACACCTCGACCGATGAGGGAGCCAATGTAGTGGGCCAATCGCAACCGACTTTCAACGAAGAAAATGAATGGATCACCGGTTCGTGGTTGTCGTCTTTCGTGCTCGCACGGCGGGCCGGGATGAAGGCAGATTTTCCGCGGGAGTATGACGACTGGCAGAAACGTCCGATGGTGCTGATGCCATCGCCATTAACCAGTACCGATAGGTTCCTGGTTCACGTGCACTCCGATTTCTGGGAGAAAGCTCGGCAATACGTTTCCAAGGGAGGGGCACTCTACGCGTCCGTAGCTGCCGACGCCGCCATCCCGGAGATGGAAGCAGTCTTTGGCGCGCGCATGGTGGATGGCAATCCCAAGGATGATGTCACGATCAAGGTCGTGGTGCCATTCGGCAACTTGAAGCCCGGCGACACGTTCCACTACTCGGTCCCGAATCCCGGGCCGCGCTCCTGGGGATCTATCCTGGAAGTGAAGGGCGGCACAGTCATTGCAGTCGATCAAGACGGACGCCCGGCGCTCGTGGCGAACAAAATCGGTTCCGGTCACACTCTGCTCAGCGCGTATCCGATCGAAACGTATCTGGCAAACTCGCCAGCAGTTTTCGATAGGCCCGAAGCATCCTCCCGGATTTATCAGGCGTTTCGGGTATGGTCGGGCGTTACGCCACGCTTCTACACAGATCAACCTTCCGTCGAGGCGCTCTCTTTGGGTGGTAGCTCGCACAGCTACGTCGTCGTGACGAATCACAGCGCTGCGACACAAACTGTGACCGTAACTGCGTCTCAGCCTCTACACACCGTTTCGGGGGTGAGTGCGCAAGGAACCCGACAGGTGGAAGCGTCAAAGACAAGTTTCAAGGTTGTTCTTAGCGCTTACGACGGCGCCGTATTCGAAGTGAAGTAGTCATCGAAGAGAACGATAGGGAGGTGAGCAGTTGATCGCAGGAGTCGACATCGGTGGAACGAAGATAGCTGTCGGGATGGTGGACGATGCGGGTAACGTACTTGCACGTCGCGAATGCCCGACCGATGCCCCGCAAGGTTATGCGCACGCTTTGGGCAACATCCGCCGAATGCTCGACGCCACCGCGCACGAAACTCGTTCCAAGATTACGGGTATTGGCATTGGTTCAACTGGCCCGGTGCTGCCGCTCACGGGTGAATTCGGCGACGTGAATTTCTTTCCCAATTGGAAAGGCGAGAATCTGGTCCGGGATTTATCCGATACCTTCCAGGTGAACGTTGCACTGGAAAACGATGGCGACGCCGCCGCTCTGGGCGAGGCAAGCTGGGGCGCGGGCAAGAATAAGAAGCGGTTGATATACGTCACGATTGGAACTGGCATCGGTACCGGTTTCATCATCGATGGACATTTATATCGAGGAGTGGACTACTCCCATCCCGAGATCGGGCATCATCTTGTCGATCCTTCGGGCCCCGCTTGTGTCTGCGGTTTTCGTGGATGTTGGGAATCCCTTGCAGCGGGCCCTGCCATGACCGCATGGATGAATGAGCACGCGCCATCCGACTATTCGCATGGCCGCGACCTCTCAGCGAAACGAATCTGTGAACTGGCGGTGGCCGGTGAAGATCTCGCTAAACAGGCGGTCGATCGCGAGGCTCACTATCTCGGCCTTGGCATAGCGAATCTCATCACGATGTTCTGCCCCGACGCCATCGTGCTCGGAGGCAGCGTAATGAAAAGCGTTCCGCTGTTTCTCAGCCGGATCAAAGACATCATTCGTCAGAGCTGCTCTTTGGTTCCGTTCGACAAGACCGAACTCACGCTGGCCTCGCTTGGTGAAGGTGCAAATCTCATCGGCGCCGCCAGAGTCTGGTATCACCGATTTCAGAATGATGGGAGTTCAAGGTGAATCCTGATCTCGCTGTAACTGATCTGCAAATCATCGAGGGCAAGTATCTTCAAGATATCCTCGATGAGCCGCGGGCGCTCGAAGCCACGCTCGCCGGCCTCGTTCCCTCTCCAGTCTTGATCAATCTGGCTCAGCGCCTCGCGGACGGGAAGTTCCATCGCGTGGTCCTGACGGGCATGGGATCTTCCTTCCACGCTCTCCATCCTTTGAATTTGCAGCTCATCCGTCATGGCTTCACCGCACTGATGGTGGAGACCTCGGAACTGGTCCATTACCAATCACGATTCTTCGATCCGAAGACACTGATCGTTGCTGTATCGCAATCCGGACAAAGCGCGGAAATGATTCGTCTAGCGGAAGTGAATCGTAAACGTTCCGAGGTGGTCGCGGTCACCAACACTCAGCGGAGTCCTTTGGTGCAGCACTCGACGGGCGCGCTCTTTACCCAGGCTGGAGCCGAATTCTCGGTCTCATGCAAGACCTATGTGACAGCGCTGATGGTCCTGAAATTCCTGGGCGACATTCTATGTCAGCGCGACCCCCAGCAAAGCCTTCGGGAATTGGAAAGAGCGCCGCTGTTGGCAGGCGAGTATCTCAACCGATGGAAAGAGCACGTCGAACTTCTGGCCAGGAAACTTCGGGGCATCGACCATTTGTTCTTTGTCGGACGGGGAGCTTCGCTTGCTGCTGTCGGTACCGGAGCTCTGACCGTCAAGGAATCGGACCATTTCCATGCCGAAGGAATGAGCAGTGCCGCGTTTCGGCACGGTCCCTTTGAAATGCTGAGCGAAGACACGTTTGTGGCAGTTTTTTCTGGCGACGAGAAGACCCGCAATCTAAACCAGCGCCTGCTCTCCGACATTCAACAAGGTGGCGGGGATGCTGAATTCGTCGGACAGAACTCAGCGCTCGAGCCCTTTCGTCTGCAGGATCACGGTGAGGGCGTTCGCCCGATTCTAGAAATTTTGCCGGTGCAAATGATCACGCTAGCTTTGGCCGCGCTCGCCCACCGCGAAGCCGGGAAATTCGAGCGAGCCGCCAAAATCACCACCACGGAGTAGTCAAACCCATGGCACGGAACCGTTACATGATTTCGTTGGTCTTCCTGACGTTCTTCGTAATGTCGCTGTTGACCAATATCCTTGGGCCGATTGTCCCAGACATCATCAGCAGTTTCCACGTGAGCCTCGCGGCTGCAGCGTTTTTGCCCTTTTCATTCTTTATTGCGTACGGAGTCATGTCGATTCCGGCTGGCTTCCTCGTCGAGCGTTTCGGGGAAAAACCGGTAATGATCTCGGCATTTCTGGCCGGTACGATTGGATCCCTCAGCTTTGCATTCCGCCCTACCTATCAGATAGCGGTCATTTCGCTGTTCATCATGGGCTCTGGGATGGCAACGCTACAAACCGCCATCAATCCCCTGTTGCGGGTTGCTGGAGGAAAAGAACACTTCGCATTCAATTCCGCGTTCGCGCAGCTGATTTTCGGCTCAGCCTCGTTCTTGAGTCCTTACATGTACTCGTATCTAGTCCTCAACCTGGAGAAGTCTGAACACGATCCACTGCTTCGAGTCCTCGCGCGGCTAACTCCGCCGGAGCTGCCGTGGGCGTCGCTTTATTGGATCTTCGCCCTGTTTACCATTGCGATGATCGGCGTGCTTTATTTCACCATCTTCCCGCGCGTGGCGCGTTCTAGCGAAGAAGCCGCAGGATCGTGGTCCATGTACGGAGAGCTGCTCCACCGCCCGATGGTTTGGGCGTTCTTCTTCTGCGTATTCGCTTACGTAGGATCGGAGCAGGGCACGGCCGACTGGACCTCCAAATTTCTCTCGGCGTATCACGGCTACGATCCACACACGACTGGCGCCGTTGCCATTTCATGGTTTTGGGGATTGCTCACGACAGGCTGCTTCATTGGCATGGGACTGCTGAAGCTCTTCGATAGCCGCAAAGTCCTCATCGGTACCAGCATTTGTGCGCTGCTGTGTCTGAGCGCGGCGCTGTTCGGCCCAGCCAGTGTCTCGCTGGTGGCATTTCCGACGATTGGTCTGTTCGCCTCTGTAATGTGGCCCATCCTCGTTTCTCTGGCATTGAACTCGGTCTCGGAGCATCACGGCCCGTTCGCCGGAATCCTCAGCACCGGGATCATGGGAGGAGCTGTCGTCCCTCTCATCATCGGCCGCCTTGGCGACCATTTCGGACTTCGTACCGGCATCGCATTTCTCTACCTCACATTTGGATGTGTGCTCAGCGTCGGATTCTGGGCAAAACCGTTAATTACCAACGCCACCGTAAATCTCAAGAAGGCTTTGACCGAACCCACAACTTAATAATCGAACTCGGAGGTTTCGTGCGTAATTCTCGTTTGTGTTTCGCAATCATGTGCGCGCTGTTCATCGTTCCCTGCGGATGGAGTCAAACGACCGGATCAGCCACAGAATCCAGCATCCCCTATTTGCAACTGACAGCGCCTCGTCATGTCATGCCGGATGCTCAGCCATGGGAAGGCAAGGAATTCCCTCACACATTTTCCGTGCTCGAGCTCAATCGCGATGGATATCGCTATTGGGG
>DASRWO010000340.1:0-2639 GCA_035654555.1 Candidatus Deferrimicrobiaceae bacterium
AACCGGTCACACAGGACATCTCGCTCTCGGTAAAAGGAGATAAGGTGGTGTGCTCCATCAACGGATCGATTGTGGCAAGCTACGACAAAGCTACCCTCGTAGGCGCAGGCAAGCTGAAATCGACGAATGGCTATTATGGCCTCCGCTTCGCGCATAACACGGGCGTGTTCGTCAGTGGGTTGGCCATGTCAACGAATTGAGGGCCCAGGCAGGAAAGGCGAAGGTGTAGGAAGGGGAACTTCTTGAATGTCCCAATGAGCGTTTGCGCCCCCGAAAAGTCCATCGTGCCTTGTGCGTGGGCGACGCCACCGCAAAAATGCTTGTAAGCTATTGATAATAAACGATATAACTGGTGGAGGAGGCGGGAGTCGAACTATTCAATGTATTGACGGCGCGTAAGTTATTGATTCCAGGAAGTGCCACAACGGCGAAAAAGGCCCCACTGCCCAATCCATTGTACGTTTATTGTACGAAATCCTTTTCGCTTTCGAGCCCCACGGACACCATATAACGGCCACAGTATCCCATAGATTCGCCCAAAATGGGATGACAAACCTCGGATCCTCCTTGCTGATTTATTGCGTGGGTTACTCCTGTTGGGGGCCACAATCTGTTGTCTTTCGAGTGGACTAGCATCCAGGAAGCGGCACCGGCCACCTCAGATTTGCGCGCTCTGGATCCGCGGCGGACAAATAGTTTTTGCCTCCCTCAATCTTCTGCAATCTCTAGGCGAGTTAGAGGCATCCCACGTCGGATGAAGGCGCCGTTCCGCCGCTGGTCCTCCGATTGTGCGGAACGGTTTAGCGGCGGTTGGCACTGCTTTAGAGGCGCAGTGCTTTTCAGAAGCGAACGTACCGCAGAGTCAGCGATGAGAGAAAGTTCATGACAATGGCGGCAAGTATCCTTTCACATTTCACGGAGCCAAAGGATCAAGGGCTCCAGATTTTTGGGACGAGACTGCTGGGTTTCACGCATGAGAACGGCCGCAAGCTCCTGCTGACGGTGACTTTCATTCTGGCTTTGGCCGGCATCAATTGGGCTCTGCGAGCCGCAGCCAGACTCTTCCTTGGTAGTCATCGCAGCCAAAGAATCGTTTTTTGGGTACGACAAGGGATTAGCTTGGTAGTCGCGCTGGTCACCGTCGCCGCGGTTCTCTCTATCTGGTTTAGCGATCCGACCCGACTGGCTACTTTCATGGGGTTGGTAACGGCGGGTGTGGCCTTCGCTTTGCAAAAGCCGATCAGCGCTCTGGCCGGGTATCTGGTGATCCTGCGGGGTAAGACGTTCGGAGTGGGCGATAGAATCACCATGGGAGGCGTGAGGGGCGACGTCGTTGCTCTGCGGTTTACGCAGACGACAATTATGGAGATGGGACAGCCTCCCGAGGTCCAGGATGCTGATCCTGCGATGTGGGTTCACGCCCGCCAGTACACGGGGCGCATGGTGACGGTGTCAAACTCCAAGGTATTCGATGAGCCAATCTTCAACTACACGCGAGAGTTTCCTTACTTGTGGGAAGAAATGCGGCTGCCGCTTTCTTATAAAGATGATAGAGACCGCGCGGAAGAGATTCTACTCGAAGTAGCCGACCGTCGCACCGTAAACACGCGCGAGATCAGTGAGGAAGCCCTGAAAGAGTTGGAACGCCGCTACTTCATCGGCTCTCCGGATCTTAAGCCCAAAGTTTTCTGGCGACTCACCGATAATTGGCTGGAATTGACGGTGCGCTTTATCGCTGAAACCCATGGCGTGCGGGCCTTGAAAGACGCGATGAGCCGTGACATTCTTGCCGCGCTCGACGAGGCGAAAATCGGCATTGCATCCAGCACATACGATATCGTCGGAATGCCTAAGATACGAGTACAACTGGAGACATCCGACTCAACGCCATCCCGTGACTCTGCGCCTCTGGTCCTCCCGCAGAAAAACAGCGGTGAGAAGGAAAAGCAACAGGATAAGCCAGATGAAACACGTGAATAGTCAGCGCAGGCCGCATCCGGCAAAAACTATGCCGCTCGTTTTCCGGCTTTTTGGCACCTGGTTCATCCTCTCGGTGTTGTGGCTGCTTTTTGTATTTCAATTTACGGAAAAGGAATTACTTCTCGGGGCTGCAGCTTCGGCCATAGGGACCGTACTTGTGCCGATTACGTTGCGGGTTGTACCTTTGCGCTTTGAACCGCGGCTGCGCTGGCTCTTGCAAGCTGGGCGACTTCCCGCCATCATCGCTCAGGACACCTGGATTCTGCTGAAGGATTTTGGTCGGCAACTGCTCGGCAAACGGAAGCGCTCCGGTTTCGAGTTGGTGAAGTTCGCAGCTAATGGCGAAGGTCCGCAGGCGTGCGCACAACGCGCGCTGGCGACTCTCTATGTGACGATGTCGCCCAACTCGGTTGTTCTCGATATCGATAGAGAATGTGGAGATATATTCCTGCATTACCTTTCATCTAAGGCAGCTCCGACGATTGTGCGGAAATTGGAGAAGTGAATGACATGTGGACACTAACCGCACTGGCCTTGTTGTTTTCCATGATCGGCCCCTTCATAAGATGCGTTCGAGGCAGTCCTTTGAGCCGTCTGGTCGCGCTTCAGGCCGGCAGCTCCATTTGCATCATGATTCTTCAATTTCCGCACAATCGTCG
>DASRWO010000341.1:0-17590 GCA_035654555.1 Candidatus Deferrimicrobiaceae bacterium
GAATTGGTTGCGCCCGCAATCAGTCCACCAGTGGCGTTGGTAGCCCCCACAGGATTTGGAGAAAATGTCGTTAGCGCCAGGCTCGGAGTCGTAATCAGTGGAATATAAGGTCCGCAACCGTACGGACAATAGCCCGGAACCCCGCGCCAACTCTGGCCGTAGCTTAAAACTGACAACAGAAGAATGGAACCCAGTACCGCAAACTTACTCATAAAACCTCCCGGAAGACTTACTCTTCCTATCCTGCAGCAGATACCATGCCACTAGCTCCTTGCCAAGATGGGATTGGTATCTGCGCCGTTTTTGTTGTTTTCAGGGCAGTCCAGGGCAGGCCAAGGCGCTGACGAGTGCAAAGAGTTGCGCCAAAAACGCAGGGAATTGTTTAGTGATCGGAGTTCCGGAGATCAACGCTTGCTGTAGACTCGCACTTCAACCTGCGGGAATTGCGCCTCTTCGACTCGGGGGAAAGACTCGCCCAGAATTCGATTCAGCATCAGCGTCGTCGGATCGGGATGCCCGTTCGCTTGGTTGCTCATAAGCACAACCCACACTCGAGAGTAGTGCTCAGGTATCGAATGCACGAAAGCGCTGGTAGGCTTGCCACTGAAGTCCTGATAGTCGAGATTATCGCCGTGCCGGGGATAGATAATTTCAGGCTCCGCCGGAGAGCCCGCCGGCGACGTCTTCTCCCACAACAACCTGAAGAATTCGTAAGGCACTCGCGCTTCCGCGATGTGAAACAGAATGGCATCGCCGGGCTGCGCATGATCCAGGATATAGCTCGCAGCCGCTTCGGAGCCATCCCGCTCCAGATCGAAATCGTGATCGTAATAAGAAAAAGTTCCTTGCAACGAAAGCAAAAGCATAACGCCGAGCCCCACACCCAGCACCCACACTGGACGCAGTTTGGCTAGACCGGCCGCCGCCAGAATAACCAGCGCCGGCAAACAAAAAAGGAAGTAGCGTCCCAGGAAGAGCGGACGCGCCAGCGAGAGCAGTAGTGTGAGCACCACCGGAAACAGCAGCCATATCAAGAGGAAGCGGACACTCCAGCCATCAGATTTAGCTTCGGTGCGGAACCACCTGGTCGTGCCTTTATACGGTAAGATCGCAGCCAGACAAGCTGCGGCATAGAGAAAGAGCAGGGGCAATCCGTCGTTTCCGGCCATCTGCTCCACGAAATGCAGCAGGTCATGAAACCCCGGCCGCTGAATCCATCGGATAGGACCAGCGCCAGTCTTGGCAGCGAAAACTATCAAAGGCAACGACGCAAAGCCAATCCAAATCCAAGTTCGGCGCAAAGGTCGCGAGCTCATCCGTTCCTTCTCACCCCGCACCGACAGCCACTGCGCCGCCAGTAACAGCAACGCATAGAGATGGGCATACACGGCAAGAACGCTGGCCAGAACATACCCTACACGGTTGCGGCGCGATGGTTCTCGCAAGGCCGCGACGAAAAAACCACTCGACAAAATCGCCAGCAGTACAAATAGCGAGTAGCTGCGCGCCTCCTGCGCGTAACGAATGTGAAATGCGTTAAAGCTCATTAGCGCGACGGCGAGCAATCCTGCCCGCCGATTAAAGAGCTGCGATGCAAGCCAGAAAATTGCCGGCAAAGTAGCGAGAGAAATGATCACCGATAAGCTGCGAATAAAATATGGACTGGAGCCCAAATGCAGCCACCCGCGCAGGAACAGATAGTAGAGCGACATATTGGCTTCGCGCCGCCACATCAGCCTCCAGAAATCTGTCCAGCCGAGGCGGGCAACTTCCACGCTGAAGCACTCGTCAAACCAAAAAGTTTTCCGTGTAAGAAACGAGAAACGCAATACAGCGGCAGCGGCGCCCAGCACCGTCAGCGTAGCGATTGAAACTAGCGTCCAGCACAACTGAGAGGGGCGCGCTGGCTGCGACGGGTCGGCCTCTCTGGGTGCGCGGACTATCGAAGACGGCATGAGTCGTAGGGTAAAAGGCGCGATTCCTAATGATATTATGCTAACAATCGCCAGATTTTAGTGGACCCAGATTTTAACGGGCTACAGTCCATGCGTGGCTTTGGCACAATGAGCGTAACTTCATTGGAACCGTCTCCGCCCAGCAACGCGGGTATTCCGGTCGACCGGTGGGCGGGATCCGTGTCGGTGATTGTGCCGGTCTACAATGAGGCGGCGCATGTGGACGAGCTACTGCAAGCCATCCACGCCTCGCCGGTGAAAAAAGAAATCATCATCGTCGATGATGGTTCTTCCGACGGCACTCGCGAGAAGCTCCGGGCAATGCCGCTGGCGGATGACGTCACTGTGATCTTCCACGAAAAGAATTGCGGCAAGGGTGCAGCCATTCGCACGGCGCTCGAGTACGCCCACGGCGAATATGTTCTCATCCAGGATTCCGATCTCGAATACGATCCGCAGGATTATCCAGCTCTCTTGCGCCCGCTCGAGCTCCGGCAAGCGAACGTCGTCTACGGCGTGCGTCCTGACCGCCCGGAACGCGGGCTGCGATTTTTCTTGGGCGCAAAGCTTTTAACTCATTTGGCGAATCTGTTGTATGGAGCAGGTATCCACGACGAAGCGACGTGTTATAAAGTGTTCCGCAGGTCGTTGATTTCTAAAATCAATTTGGATTGCCGTCGTTTTGAGTTTTGCCCCGAGGTCACGGCAAAGTTTTGTCGCATGGGCGAGAAGATTGCGGAAGTTCCCATATCCTATGTGCCGCGCTCCGCGGGTGAAGGCAAAAAGATTCGCCACTCCGATGGATGGCTGGCCATCTTGACTCTGTTGCGTTACCGCTTCGGGCGCAGTGCCCGATGGATCAAAGGGTCTGAACAACAACCCCGGCGATCATTTATGGTGAGCCTTGTCCGCCTTCCTGAGCAGTAACGCCGCCCCTTGCCGCTGATATCTTAGGCTCGTTTGTTCTTCCTGATACACTCCCGCTCAATGGAAAAACCGTCCTCGCCGCCGATTCCCAGGTCTGTGCTCTGGCTCGTTTTGGTGTCTTTTCTTTTGCAGTTGGCAATGATCGCGGTGTTCCGCGAGTATCGTACGCGGCCGCTCGAAGACCACTTCGCTTTCGGTTGGGAGATGGGACGTGTGGCTCGCTCCATCGCACTGGGAGAAGGCTTCAGCAATCCTTACGGGGGCAATACTGGTCCCACAGCCTGGGAACCGCCGCTTTATCCGTATTTGATGGCCGGGGTTTTCAAACTCTTTGGCATTTACACGTACGCCTCTGCGTGGGTTCTGTTAACTATCAACAGCCTCTTTGCTTCGTTCACAACGATTCCAATTTTTCTGATCGCTAGGAAAACGTTCAACGACCGTGTCGCGCGCTGGTCGGCGTTGGGATGGGCGCTCAACCCTTACATTTGGTACTGGTCGATTCACTGGATTTGGGATACTACGTTCACTCCGCTGGTTTTAAGTTTGATTTTCTTGCTGGCCCTCGTACTGCAGGATTGGCGAGGCTATCGCGGATGGCTGATCTTCGCCGGTTTGTGGGGCGTAGCTGCATTGGCCAATCCATCAACGCTAGCCTTTCTGCCATTCTGCGGACTTTGGATATGGAGGCAAAGATTCAAGAACGGATTGCCTTCTCTGTCTGGTGTCGTGTTATCGTCTGCGATTTTCTTTTTGGTCCTTTCCCCGTGGCTGATCCGGAACTATGAAGTGTTCGGAAGGTTTGTTTTTCTGCGCGACGATTTCGGTCTTCAGTTCCGCCTGGGCAATTCGAATAGCGCGCAGGGCATGCTGATGGCTTATCTGCAGCCAAATTTGAACAAGCTTGAGTTTGAAAAATTTCAACGCATGGGTGAACTTGCTTATGCGAAGGAGTGCCAGCGGTTGGCCTTCGAATGGATTCGTGACAACCCTGGTCGCTTCGCCATCGTTAGCCTAAGAAGACTTTTTTACTACTGGAATGGAGTACCCAAACCCACCGATAGCCGTGCTCCCTGGGATTTTCGCAATTCATTTTTCTTGGCGTCATCGGTGCTGGCTATCTGGGGGGCGCTCCGCGCAGTACGCATGAAAATCCGCGGAGCCTGGCTCTTCGCAGGACTCATTCTCACCTACCCGACAACTTATTATTTTGTCTTTCCACATGCCCGTTATCGGCATCCCATTGAACCTGAGTTGCTGATCTTGGCTGTGTTCTTATTATTGCAAACCGGCAAACGATCAGGCCCGCGGGCAGCCGATTCTGAAACGCTGGAAGCTACTGTAGAATCTTGAGTTCTTCGCGGGCGCCTTGTTCACACAAATATGTTCAAGAAGATCCTCATCGCAAATCGTGGAGAGATTGCAGTGCGCGTGTTGCGGGCGTGCCATGAGATGGGTATCGCCGCGGTGGTGGTCTATTCGGACGTGGACCGCGCAGCCTTGCACGTGCGCAAAGCCGACGAAGCCTACCCCATCGGCCCAGCGTCGGCCTCCGAATCGTATCTCAACATGACGAAAATCCTCGACGTGGCCCGGCGCTCCGGAGCGGATGCGATTCATCCTGGGTACGGATTTCTTTCCGAGAATGCGGAGTTCGCGCAGGCATGCGCCGATGCCGGAGTGAAATTCATCGGCCCGACCACTGCCGCGATGCATGCAATGGGATCGAAGACGCGCGCGCGGCAAGCTATGGAGAAAGCTGGCGTTCCTTTCGTGCCTGGCACTTCGCGAGGGGTGGAGTCGTTGCAGGAGGCGGGAGCGGTGGCCGAGAGCATTGGTTATCCAGTGATGTTGAAAGCGGCTGCGGGTGGCGGCGGCAAGGGCATGCGCCTGGTGCATGCGCCCGATCAATTGAAGTCTTCTCTGGAAGCGGCTCGCAGCGAGGCGGAGCGATCTTTCGGCGACAGCGAAGTTTATATCGAAAAGGCCATCATCAATCCTCGCCATATCGAAATGCAGGTTCTGGCCGATGAGCACGGCAATACAGTCTACCTGGGCGAGCGCGAATGCTCGCTGCAACGGCGCCACCAGAAGGTGCTGGAAGAGGCTCCCTCTCCAATCGTCGACCCTGGCATGCGCCGCCGGATGGGCGAAGTGGCGATTCGCGTCGCCCAAGCCGCGGCTTATACCAACGCTGGCACGATCGAATTTCTGGTCGACGAGAAAAAGAATTTTTATTTCCTGGAGATGAATACTCGGTTGCAGGTAGAGCATCCAGTGACGGAATTGATCACCGGACTGGACCTGGTCCACCTGCAGATTCGCATTGCGGCCGGAGAAACACTGCCCTTCACGCAGGACGACATCGCCATTCGCGGTCATGCCATCGAGTGCCGCATATACGCCGAAGATCCCGACAATAATTATTTTCCCAGCCCCGGCAAAATCACTCTGCTACTGGCGCCGTCGGGCCCAGGCATCCGCGAAGACAGCGGAATGTATGAAGGATGGAATGTGCCGATCGATTACGATCCTCTGCTGGCCAAGCTGATCGGTTATGGCGCTGACCGCGATCAGGCTATCTCGCGGTTGACTCGAGCTCTCAGCGAATATTTTGTCGGCGGGATCAAGACAAATATTTCGCTGTTTCGCCGTATCTTGCGCGATGCAGATTTTCGCGCAGCCAAACTTGATACTGGCTTTCTCGACCGCATGCTGAAGAGAAGTGGAAATAAGGCTGTCGATGCACGAGCTGCTGAAGTGGCCGCGATTGCTGCCGGAATGTTTATGGCGCTCGGTGCCAGCACTGAAAATGCTGGTACCGATTCGCGGGCGGCCGGCCCGACGGTTTCGAACTGGAAGGATGCGAGCCGAAACGAAGCTTTGCGATAGGGTCAGTTGACTCGGATAAGAAAAAACGACTGGTCTGTATGCTCTACGACGTAACCATCAACGCTAAGACTTATCGGCTCGATCTGAACCGCGCCGAGGGACGCTGGTCCTGCCGTCTGGATGGTCGCGAACTGGAAGTGGATGCGGTACTCCTGCGCGCCGACGTTCTCTCCCTACGCATCGGGAGCCTGGCTTATGAAATTAAATCCGAGCGGGTCACAGACGATTTGTATTTGTGGGTGGGAAGCACCAGGTTCGGTACGGAAGTGCGCGACCCGCGGTCTCTACGCGGCCGCACGCGGGCTGCGGACGATCAGGGCCCGAAGAAAATAGTTGCTTCCATGCCCGGTAAGGTCGTGCGCCTGCTGGTGCGGGAAGGGGACGAAGTGGAACTGGGCGCGGGCGTGGCCGTGGTCGAGGCGATGAAAATGCAGAATGAAATTAAATCGCCGAAGAAGGGAAGGGTCCAGAAGATTTTGGTGACGGAAGGTGCGGCCGTAAATGCGGGCGACGTCCTTTCTATCGTTGAGTGATAGCGGGCTGTGTTTAAGCAAATGCGCTGTTTGAACAATTCCCTACTTCATCAAGCCATTGCTGTCCAGAATCTTCTTGGCGTAGTAATTGTCGACCTTAGCGGAGTCGCGCAACTCCTCGTAGTAAGCTGCTTTCAACAACTGCTCGCGCCGGTCATGCAACTGCGAACGAATAGCTTGCTGCACCCGCGGATCAGATAGATCACGCTGTCCCGCGGGCTCCTTCGAAACCAATTTCACGATGCGAAAACCCAGCGCCTGCTTGGTTGCCGGATTCGACACGATAATGATCGGGCTGTACTGTCCGGGCTTAAGTTTCATCACCGCGTCGCGAGTAAAGGGATCGGTATTGCGCAGCGACGACTCGGGAACCGTACCCAGATCGCCGCCATTACCGGACGTTTCCGGATCCTCCGAATAATTCATGGCCAGCGTAGCGAAGTCGTCGCCACTGTCCAGGCGATTGGAAATCATCTCGATTTTCTTGCGGGCGTCGGCCTCGTTCTGCGCCTTGTTGTTCTGGTTGTGCACTTGCGGATTCGGCGTTGGCGTAACGAATATCTGGGCCAAGTGGTATTGCGGCTCGATCAGGTTGAATTCCGATTTGTGCGCGGCAAAGTAGTCGTTGATGTCCTGATCGGTTACGTTGATTTTCGAGGACACTTCTTTATTCATCACTTTCTCTACGGTGATGGAGCGGCGAATGTCGCGCTTGAAATCCTCGAGAGTGATCTTTTTTTCCTTCAGCCGCTGATCGAACTCCTGCTGTGTGTAAGGGGACTTGATCTCATTCAGCTTGCGATCGACTTCCTCTTCCGTAGCCAGCAACCCAAGCTTTTCTGCCCGGCGCATTACCATTTCGTCGTCGATCAGTTGGCGAAGGATGTTGAGGCGAAGGATAGTGGCTTGCTCCCCTACGGGGGCCTGTTGCGCGCTGGCAATTTGATTGTCGTAATACTTGTCGACATCGGAGCGGAAGATTTTGCGGCCATCCACGGTGGCCATCACGTCTCCGCTGACTTGGGACTTGCAGCCCAGCATCGCAGCCAGCAATGCAGCTGCAGTGAATAACACTGCGAGCCGCGGAGGACCTAGATTTCTTTTCAAAAGAGTTCTTCTCCTAAATTCGGGTTGGCAACTATTCCCGCCAAATCACTTCGCGACCGGCGAGGTCGATGCGACCCCGTGATCCGGCACCGGCAGATTAGCATCTCGTAACGCGCGATCCAGAGCTGCACGCAGTTCACTCGGAGGCACCGCACCGTCAATCTTTTCGCCGTTGATGAACATGGTCGGAGTCGCTTCCACTCCAACCGATTCTGCCTCTTTCATTGACGCCTTCACGGCACTATCATCCTGCGCCTTGACACAAGCCTGCAACTTCCCCGTATCCAGGCTATGTTTCTGTCCTTGTAACATGGTGAGCTTGTCGAGCGCATCAAAACGTGCCGCCGGAGTCTTTTCGTTGCTTACCTCATGCTGGTTGGCATGGATGTAGTCTGCGAAATCCCAATAGGCATCATTGTTTTGCGCCGCCAGGCAATTCGCATCCACGGCAGCATGTGTGGCCCACGGGTGAATTTCCACCAGCGGATAATCCTTGTAGATAAAGGTAATGCGGTCGCCGTACTCCTTAAGAATTTCGGGAAACAGCTCCTGATGCATGCGCGAGCAGAACGGACATTCAAAATCGTCGAAGTTGACTACTACGACCTTTGATGCCTTCGCTCCCCGCGTGGGCCGCCCCGCAGTATTGATCTTACTCATCGTTGCCGCGTAGGGATCCTTGTTCAAATCGAACTTATTCATCCGGATCAACGAAGAATGATCTTTCGAAACCAGGAAATTGAGATCTTGTTTTTTTTCACCGTTGTCGATCGTAACCACAACGGACTCGTAGTTGGGGAAGTCTGGGCTGGGCGACGCAGGCCCCACCAGCACTTTGAGTTCGGCCGGAACTTTGTAGTAGGCACGAACCTGCCGTTCAATTTTTTGGGCCAATTCAGGCGAGACGGATTGAGCAGCACAGCCGAAGCAAACGATCAGCAGAAGAAGAAAAGAACGTCGAAATAAAATCACTAGGAACCGCCTGAACATGGAAACTAACGTTGATTATCTCACAGCGCCCGCAGGGTGCGGGAAGAAGAGGGCGGGAATCGACAGCATTCATGCGTGCAACGAAGGCTATGCCGGAGGATGGAATTTTCTCAACCCGTTCGCCGGAGCAAATCCTCTGCGGGCAGCAACGCGTTCATCGATCCGGAGCGAAAGCCTTCCAGATCGAGGGTCACAAACTTGAAACCCAAGCTTTTGAAAATGCCGGTGAACTGCGCGGCCATTGCCGGATCCATCGCCTGCGCCAACTCCTCGCGTGCGATTTCGATGCGAACAAGTTCACCATGATGGCGGACGCGGAACTGTTGGAAACCCAGGGCACGAACGGCGTCTTCGCCCTGCTCCACGACCGCCAGCGCTTCTCGCGTGACCGGGCGGCCGTACTCAATGCGGGATGACAGGCAAGCGGAAGCGGGCTTATTCCAGACGCGCAGACCGGCCTGTCGAGCCAAAGCGCGAATTTCGTCCTTGGAAAGCCCGGCATCGAGGAGCGGCGCAACCACATGATGATTAGCCGCAGCTTTCTGACCGGGGCGGAAATCGCCCTGGTCGTTCAAATTGACGCCGTACGCGATGGCCGCGAAGCCGCGAGTTTTGCGCAGATCCTCCATCAGGGTAAAGAGTTCATCTTTGCAGAAGAAGCAGCGCTGAGAATCGTTGCGCACATATTCGGGGCGATCCAGCTCTGCGGTTGCCACCACTTCCAGCGGAATAGCTTGCTCCGTGGCAAAGGCAACCGCATCATCGAGCTGCGTTCGCGCCAGGCTGGGAGAGTCCGCAATGATCGCCAGCATCTTGCTTCCCAGCACCTGACGGGCAGCCCAGGCCAAATAAGCCGAATCGATGCCGCCGGAGTAGGCGACAAGGACGCGTCCAAGTTCACTCAGGCGAGCCCGAAGCAGCACGCTCTTTGATTCAAGCTCGTTTGTAGTGGACGACATAGGCGGCATGTTAGCAGAGTTAGATGCACGCCTGAGTCGTCTCGGCGCTGCGAAAAATAGCTAGTACAGCCGCCCCAACTGCCGCAAACTCCCGAAACTGCCAATGTTGGCCAGGCTGAAATTGAAAAGAAACAAGTTCTCGTTGCGCACGTTGGCGACTGTGTACGTGCGATACTCGAGCGTCATACCGCAGCAATTCCAGTTGTAGGTCGCCTGCGCACTGACAAACTGCAACTGGCTGAGATCAGCATCGAAGCCGAAACTTCCGGCGGCGCTGAAGCCGCGCTTGATCGCACTACCGTATCCCACGGCGGCGCGAAATTGGTTGAAGCGGGCGACATCGGCTAAATTTGAGGACGCGGCAGCGGTCTGCCCAGGAATCTCTAAGATGGCATCCCCTCCACCAATCGTGACCTGACCGATGTGATAGTTGGCCAGCAGAGTACTGGCGTTGACGCGATTGTTCTGAAAATCGAAGTCCATGTCCCACTCGACATCGGTGCGCGCGCTAGTCTCCACTCTTAACCGCGAGACCAGAGGCGAGAGATGGCGCGGCTGCGTAAGGAACGCGATTCCTGTAAGGTCGATCGTGGTCGTGAACACGTTGCGCTGGCCAGGAACCAGTGCCCCACCGAAGGTGGGATCGAGGAAGTACTTCTGAGCCAGCTCCCAGGTTACGAGTTCACGCACCGGCGGCCCCGCTTGACAACCGGGACCTGCCAGTGGATTGGTATGCTGCCATGGGATGGACGATTCCGGCGCAGCGCCGCCCACTGTAAGAGCGGTCATGATTTTGCTGCAATCCTCGGGCTGATTGGAAGTTCGCTTGGCATACAGACGCGTCACGAAGCCATACTCCACTTCATGGGTATCGGTCAGGATGTCGCGCTCGTCGAACTTTACGACGTTGCTATAATTGTTTACTCCAGTAACAAAACGGTAGACCGCGCGCGGCTCGATGACATGCTTCCACTTTCTTCCCAGAAATTGCTTGTCGAAGACCCGCTCGAGTGCAGGCGGACGTAATTCCACCGCCGTCTCCACGGCATGGCGATCGATAGGATCGCTGACCGCCTGCCCAGGATTCGTTCCGCTTTCGCCAATCAGCCTTTGGGTGTAATAGGTTTCATGCAGCGTCAACTCCGGTCGCAACGACCATCCCCGGAACAACAGCGGCAGTGAAAGCTCCGGATTCAGATCGAATCGCCCAAGCAGGTTCGCCGTCCGGAAAGCTGGCGTGCACGATTGAACCGAACCCACCGTCGAACACTCGGCCGGTTCGCTGCGTGACAAGCCCGTGCCCGAGGCATCGAACGACCAGTAAAGCGGTGTGCGCCATAACTGGTGATCTACGCCGGAAAGGTCGGCACTCGGTGTGTGCAAAATTGTAATGACCTGGCCGGGTGTGGTGCTCAAGAAGTTCTGATAACGCTCCGCAAAGCCGTTGATGCTGTAGCCATCCGTGGATTTGGAGAGAAACGCCTGCGACTTCACTTCCGAATACACTGCCTGACTGAAAACTTCATTGAACGCTAACCGAAACAGGAACGAACTCAAGTAGTCGATGTTGGTGACGCCGCGGAACCCATCGATGTTTGCCGCCGCATTCAGACGCGCATTCTCTCCGCCTTCTTTCAGCGGTGGCGAGCCAATGCCGCGATCGATCACTCCAAAATAGTTGAGGTCAGCGTAGGACGTTTCGCTGGGGCGCACCCGAAACTCCCCGCGCTGCGAACCTCCGCGCAGAGAAAAATACTCGCCGCCGACGGTTGCATCCATCATGCGATTAATGGCCCAGTAGTAGGCGTCGCCCACCATGTATCCGTTGGTCGAAGAGTGACCCACCGATGGCATGAGAAATCCGGACTGCCGGGACTCCTTTTCTACCGGGTGTGTTGCGTAAGGGAGCCAGAGAATCGGAATGCCATGCAGATCGAAAGTGCTGCGATAGATTTTGGCGTTGCCGCCTACGTCCACACTCACCTTGCGTGCGTCGAATTGCCAGTTGGGATGCGGCAACTCGCAGGTGGTAATCGTACCGTCGTAGACTAAGTAATGGTCTTGGCTGGTCTTCTCGACCAGCTTGCCGGTGAAAGCAAAGGGAGCGGCGGAGGTCAGAATCACCCGGTTTGCGCGGAAGCGCAGGCCGGTGGTTCCGGTCACGTCGTAGAATTTTCCAGTCTCCAGAGCGAAGTTGTAAGTGCCGTGGTCGGCGCGAATGTGATCGTCGTTTGGACCGCCGTCAAGGGAAAAGTGCCCGCTGGCGGTTGCTTCGTTGGTATCCGCGTCGAAAGTGGCTTCGTCGGACTTCAGAACGTAAGTTTCGTAGTATATTTCGACCGCGCCGTGCAACTTGTAGACGTCGCCGTCTCTTTCCTGCTGGATGGCGCAGATCGTCGGACGATTATTGGAAGACTCCGCAAACGCCCGTGCACATGGCGTGTTCGGGAGAGTCGGCGATTTTCCCGCGGACGCGGCGGAACCTTTTGTGGAAGAAGAATTCGAAGGCGGCAACTGGCTGGTAACTAATGGCGGAACGAGAAGCAGGTGACAAAGCAGTGCCGCCGTGATAAGGAATCTGTTGCGAAGAGTCATCGGACCAAGGTCGTTTAGAACGGATAATCCCAAGCGCACTAAAGAAACGCTTGGGCGCCTATAGCGGCTGCAGTCGTGGTGAACTTAGCATGGCCGTGCCTTGCGAGGCAAAGCAGGTCGATGGTTTAGATTCCGGCGTGGTCTTCGCGGTTATCCGGTAGCCCCGCTTTCGACATTCTTTTGAGATCTGATTCATGTCTTGTTCGCATTGTGGTGACATCTGCCGCTGTCCTTCCGAAGAGGATTCCACAGGTTCGCCATGCTCTGAACCGCAGACCAACGCGGACTCCGAAGCAATTCCGCAGCCGGACCCTACGCCCGACGATTCGTCTACCTGGCGTCAAGAAGTAGCGGCGCGCCTGAATCGATACCAGTCCCGCCGCAAACCGCGCGCTCCGCGATATCCTTCGCTGCGTTTGCGCTTCGAACCGCAAGATGCACCTCGCATTACGGCGGAGCCTTCCATTCTCCCGCCGGTGCTGACCTCAAACCATGCCTTGGTATTGGATGAATTCATTCCCGCGTCGTCTGAGCCGTTGAATGTGGCCGCAACTCACTCCGCCGGGGAGGCCGCGCTGCGTTCCTACGCCGAGGAACATTCCAACCGGGCGGCGACTGCCTCGGCCGCGACTACGGCGACAGCAAAGATCATCGAGTTCCCGCGCTCCTGGACACCTCCTGCGCCCGCTCTTGATGAATTAGCCGGTCCGGTGATCGATCGTCCTCGCATCCTGGAAGTTCCGGAGGTTGTTCCGCCGCCACCGGCGCTGGGTGGAATTACGATTGAGCCGGTGCAGCAACCCGCGGAGGAGAAGCGTCCCGGCATCGACATACCGCTGCAGGCCGCGACACTAGAGCGGCGAGTGCTATCCGCAGTCATCGATGATCTAATCATTGTGTCAGCCTGCGCACTTTTCGCCGTCATTTTTTGGCAGGTAACGGATGTTCGCCCGCCGCGTTTGCAGACGGCAGGTGTTCTCGCAGGTTTGTGCTTCGCGCTGTGGGGGGCTTACCAATACCTGCTCATGGTTTATGCGGGAACAACCCCGGGGCTCCGCCTGGCGCGACTGAAATTACTCCGCTTCGATGACAAGCGGCCATCCCGTCGCCTGCGGCGCTGGCGCGTACTTGCGTCCTTTCTCTCGGCCGTATCTCTCTGCATGGGATACATTTGGGTTTTCCTCGATGAAGACGCGCTGTGCTGGCATGACCGCATTACCCATACGTACCTCGCTCCGCAAAAGCATGAACCGGACGACGCCAAACGGTTAGCTCACCAAAGCTTGGCACAATCGAAGACAAAGACCTAAGCATGAGCACGGACCGAAGCGTCTACTTCGATCGAACCCGCCTTAGCTGTGCTATCTTCAAGGCTTATTCCTATCTGGGGTCGAGCGCTCTTCTGAAGCATGGCTACCTCCGTTGAAGGTTCCAAGCCCGCTATAAAAGTCTTCGTCGCCACCACGGTGATGTTGACCTTCATTTCCTTCTGGCGGGCCTCCGCCATCGTCCTGTCTGACCTTGCATCGTCCGCCTATTACGCCGGCGGCGACGCCGAGAAAGTAATAGGCAAAAGCGCTCCCTGGTTCATTCTCGGCGTCATGTTGTTCAGCTATGCGGTTCGGGCTCTCTATATCGAATCCAGCAGCATGTTCGTCCGCGGCGGCGTCTATCGCGTGGTCAAGGAAGCCATGGGAGGAACGCTGGCCAAGTTTTCGGTCTCGGCGCTGCTTTTCGACTATGTACTGACCGGACCCATCAGCGCGGTTTCCGCCGGCCAATATCTGGCAGGCTTCATCAAGGACATGGGCGTATACATGCACCGCCCATTGCACTTTTCTGACGATCATTTTGCTGCCGGGTTGGCCGTGGTCGTGGTGGCTTATTTCTGGTGGAAGAATACGCAGGGCATGCACGAGTCCAGCCAGAAGGCCTTGCAAATCATGGTGATCACTACGGTCATGGTGGTGATTCTGCTCATCTGGTGCACTATCACAGTTCTGCGCGCACCCGTGGTCCAATTACCGCCCAACCCTCTTCACCCGGGCGTAATTCCTTTGAACAAAGAGTCTCTGGGTTGGCTCAACGGAACTTGGTTCTCCCACATCACGTGGATCATTCTTTTCGTGGGCTTCGGCCATTCCGTCCTCGCCATGAGCGGTGAGGAGACACTGGCGCAGGTGAATCGGGAAATCGAACATCCCAAGCTCAAGAATCTGGAAAAGACTGGGCTGGTAATTTTTGTCTATAGCCTGTTGTTCACGTCGCTGGTTTCCTTCTTCGCCGTGATGATTATCCCCGACAAGGTTCGGCCAGACTATTTTGCCAACCTGATCGGCGGCATCGCCATGTATCTGGCTGGTCCGGAAAGCCTTAGGCTGCTCTTCCACGCCTTCGTGGTACTGGTAGGCGTATTGATTCTGGCAGGCGCGCAGAACACTTCCATCGTAGGAGCCAATGGTGTTCTGAATCGCGTGGCTGAAGACGGAGTTCTGACCAGCTGGTTCCAGAAGCCGCACCACCGCTTCGGTACCAGCTACCGGATCATTAACCTGATCGTCGGCTTGCAACTGCTTACGATCGTACTAAGCCTGGGGAATGTGTATGTCCTGGCGGCGCTCTACGCTTTCGGCGTGATCTGGAGCTTCGCCATGAAATCGATTGCCGTGCTCGTGCTGCGCTTTACCGAGCCGGGAAATCGGGCGTGGAAGGTTCCGGGGAACCTGCACATCGGCAAGACTGAAATCCCGGTCGGGTTAATTTTGATTTCTGCAGTGTTGCTGACCACGGCCGTTGTCAACCTGTTCACCAAGTATCAAGCCACCATCGCAGGGGTGATTTTCAGCGCCGTATTTTTCACCATCTTCACTCTTTCCGAACGCCATGTTGCCAAAGAGCGCCATGGCAAACCGGAGCAGCTTGACCAGTTTCGCGTCTACGGCAATCAGGAGCTTGGCAGCGGCGCCATGGGCGTGCGGCCGGGGAACACACTGGTTGCGGTGCGCGATCCTCGCAACCTGTATTACCTGCGCCAGGTGCTGTCCCGGACAGATACCTCCAAACAGGATGTGGTCGTGATGAGCGCTCGCCTGTACCATCGAGAGCACAGCTTCAGCGGCAGCGCGGTCATGGAAGCCAGCCAGGTTTTCGATCACTACGAGCAGGAGCTCTTTACCGCCGCCGTGGCTGTCGCCGAAAAAGAGGGAAAGCCGATTTCTCTGCTGGTGGTTCCGGCCACAGACGTATTCGAAGCCATCATGGTAACCGCCCAGCGGCTCGCTTCCTGCCGTATCGTCTGCGGGCTTTCGAATAAACTCACCGCGGACGAACAAGCCAAGCTCTTGGGAGATGCATGGGAATCCCTTCCCGAGCCTCGTCCGCGCCTGACTCTGGAGGTCTGTGCCCCGGACGGGACCAGCCGCGAGTATGACATTGGTCCGCACAACCCGCGCCTGCGCCCGCAGGATGTCGAACTCATGCACAAGCTTTGGCTCGACATCACAACCGATCCCAATTACGCGGGAGCCCACCACTACCATATCGTGGCGCTGGCTCTGGAAGAACTGCAGCGCGAACTCGGCACCGAGCAGCGCGCCCAGCTACTGCAAAAACTGCAGGAGGAGATGCACCGCCCCAAATCCAATTAAGCGTCAACCGTGCAACAGCGATTCCAGGGACGCTCTGAGTTCGCGGTAACGAAACGGATATCCGGTAGAGATCAACTTACTGGCTTCCACTTTCTGGCTCCCGAGTAGCAAATCTTCTCCCATCTCGCCGAAAAACAACTTCACTGCGAACGCCGGCAGAGGAAAAATCGCCGGACGCGAGAGTACGCCGGCCAGTATCTTGGCAAACTCCTCATTCCTTACCGGCTTCGGGGCGACCATGTTCACGGGTCCCTGGATCAGGTCGTTCTTCAAAATATGGTGGATCGCGCCCACCATGTCGCGCACATCAATCCAGCTTAACCATTGCTGGCCGCCGCCGATTCGGCCCCCCAGTCCCATCTTGAAGGGCGCTAGCATGGCTCCGAGCGCTCCACCCTTGGGAGTGAGCACCACACCCGTCCTTATATGTGCGGTACGAATGTCGGCTCGCACCGCGGGAGTAGTGGCTTCTTCCCAGTCCTGGCAAACTTCGGCAAGAAATCCCACGCCGGGTGCGCTTTCTTCGCGCAAGACTTCATCTCCGCGGTTACCGTAATAGCCAATCGCAGAGCCGCAAACGAAAACCTGCGGCTTATCCTGCGCCTGGGCCAGAGCCGACGACAGATTGAACGTCCCCACCACCCGGCTGTCGCGGATCTTCGCTTTCTTGGCCGCCGTCCATCGTCCGAAAATGCTTTCGCCCGCAAGGTGAATCACGGCATCGAATCCAGACACTTTCTGGGGCGCCAGCGGCTCCGCCGGATCCCACGAGATCTGGTCGTCGCCCTTCGCCGCGCCGCGCACCAGCCTGAACACTGAACATCCATTTGTACGGAGGGAGGGTAGAAGAGCAGCCCCAATCGGACCGGAGACACCACTCACAAGGATTCTGGAATTCATGATTCGCAAATCGTCACTCTACCAGTTCCGTGAGCATCAACCAAATTCGGCGGATTTAACCTTGCAGAAGCGCTCGAATCGCAGGTGAAATCTGTTTGCGCCAGGCATTGCCGGGCCATTCGAAAGCCTCTCGGCGACGATATGTCCACCTGCCGTTCGCGTGACCGCGCCCGACTTAACTCTCTCCGCGGGCTATAATCCTACATGGCGAGCTTGCGCCAGCAGATCGCGACCACCGCTCTTACACTCACGAAGTTCCGCGAGTTGATGAAGCGGATTCAGGAAAATCGTCCCCAGGACGACCTATCCATCGTCAAAAAAGCCTACGACTATTCGCTGAAACATCACGAGGGTCAGAGCCGCGCCTCAGGAGAACCTTATCTGGTTCATCCGCTGGAAGTTGCGCTGGTCCTGGCTGAGATGAAGATGGATCCGGTTGCCATTGCCGCCGGCCTGCTCCACGACTCGGTCGAAGACACCTCGGTCACTATCGTCGACATCCGGAAGGAATTTGGCGAGCAGGTCGCGCACATCGTCGAAGGCGTCACCAAGATCAGCAAAATCGATTTCGCCACGCGCGAGGAAGCGCAAGCCGAAAACCTGCGCAAGATGATGCTCGCCATGGTCGACGACATTCGCGTGGTGCTCATCAAGCTGGCCGATCGCCTGCACAACATGCGCACGCTGGAACACCTGCAGCCGGATCGCCAGCGAAAAATCGCCGAAGAGACACTTGAGATTTACGCCCCTATCGCTCACCGCTTGGGCATGGGAAAAATCCGCGGTGAGCTGGAAGATCTCGGTTTCCGCTTCCTCGATCCCGCCGGCTATGACCAGGTGGAAAAATCCGTCAACGCTCGCCGGAAGCAGGGCGAAGCTTTTCTCGCGAAGATGCAGCAGATCATCACCGATAAGCTGAAAGAGGCTGGAATCCAGGCGAAAGTAGATAGCCGGATCAAGCGCCTTTTCAGCATTCACAAAAAGCTGCAGCGCCAGCGCATTTCCGTCGACCAGGTCTACGACCTGTTTGCCATGCGCATCATTACTCGGTCGCTGCAAGACTGTTACGCAGTGCTCGGCATTAT
>DASRWO010000342.1:0-2491 GCA_035654555.1 Candidatus Deferrimicrobiaceae bacterium
TCCCATGCGCGACGAGCAGCAGAATATCAACAGCATCGTCGTGGTCATGACTGACGTCACCGATTCGTCGGAACTGCGCGACAAGCTGATTCACGCCGAAAAGATGGCTGCCGTGGGGCAACTCGTCTCCGGCGTCGCTCACGAAGTAAACAACCCTTTAACTGCGATCCTGGGCTTCGCCGATCTCTTGCTCGAAAACCCCGATCTTCCCGAAACCGCCCGCAAGGACCTGCGCGTCATTCTGCAGGAAGCTCAGCGCACCAAACAGATCGTCCAGAATTTGCTTAGCTTCGCCCGTCAGATGCCGCCGCAGCGCAACGCCGTCCAACTGAACTTGATTCTTCGCCGCACCATTCAACTCCGCTCCTATGACTTCAACAGCCACGGCGTTGACATCGTCGAACAACTCGACGAGGGAATTCCCGATGTCAACGGTGACGCTCATCAACTCCAGCAAGTTTTCCTTAACATCCTGAATAATGCTTACGATGCCGTACACGAGATCGGCCGGCCCGCTCGCATCGAAATCACGAGCACCAAAGCCGGTAACGCAGTCGAAGTTTCTTTTCGCGATAATGGCTACGGCATCTCCCATCCCGATCGCATCTTCGACCCCTTCTTCACCACCAAAGAGGTCGGCAAGGGAACCGGCCTCGGCCTCAGCATCTGCTACGGCATCGTGAAGGAGCATGGGGGAGAAATTCTCTGCCACAACAATACCGACGGGCAGGGAGCCACTTTCATCGTCCGCTTTCCCGCAGCGCCCCACACCGCTTCTCTGGGCGTGGCCGCAGGAGTTCTACAAAAATGACAAGCGCAGCCGTCCATCCCACCACACTACCGGTTCTTCTCATCGAGGACGAACCTTCTATCATGGCCTTGGTAAGCGCCACTCTCGAGCGCAATGGATATGAAGTCGTCTGCATCGAATCGGGCGCCGATGCTCTGCGTCTGCTGGAGAAAGGCCAATACCTTGGCGTAGTCTCCGATATGCGCACGCCCGGCGGCGTCGATGGCGCTCAAGTCCATTCCTGGATTTCCGCCAATCGCCCCGATCTGATCGACCGAGTAGTGATCATCACCGGCGACTATGCCAACGAAGAAACTGTAAGCACCCTGCGCAAGATTGGCGCGCTTTATCTCGAAAAGCCTTTTCGTGTTCAGGATCTCATCTCTGCTGTCGAAAAAACTATGGGGAAAGCCCGGTGAATCCTGCTCTCGGTAAAGAAGAACTCCGTATCCGCCTGCTAGTGGTCGATGATGAACAGAGCATCCGCAAGCTGTGCATGACAGTGGGCGAAGCATTAGGCTTCATCTGTCTCGAAGCCGATAGCGGCGAATCCGCGCTGGCTCTGCTCGAAGAGGAGCCTGTGCATATGATCCTCAGTGACATGGTGATGCCGCACATGTCGGGCCTCGAGTTCCTGGAGAGAGTAAAGAAGTTTCTGCCCCGCACCGAAGTCGCCCTCATGACCGGACACGGCTCCATCGAGACCGCCGTCCAATCCATGCGGCTGGGCGCTTACGATTACATCACCAAGCCCTTTTCTCCTCTCGAGGAGTTGCGTTTGTTTCTGCGTCGCATGGCGGAAAAAATCCGCCTGGTCGAGGAAAACGAATTCCTGCGTCAGCGTATGGATTCCGAGACCGCCGTGCACGGCATTATCGGCGCCTCCGCTAAAATTCAGGAAGTCCTGCGCGTCGCTTCGCGCCTTAAAGACACGCGCACGTCCGTTCTCATCTCCGGCGAAAGCGGCACCGGCAAAGAATTGATCGCCCGCGCGATTCACTACCGCGGAGCCTTCGCCAACCGTCCCTTCGTCGCCGTCGATTGCGGATCGCTCGTGCCCACACTGATTGAGAGCGAACTCTTCGGTTACGAAAAGGGAGCCTTCACCGGCGCACTGAAATCCAAGCAGGGACTTTTTCAATCCGCGGATACGGGCTCGGTTTTTCTCGACGAAATTGGCGAACTACCGCTCGAGTTGCAAGCCAAGCTGTTGCGCGTGCTGCAGGAAAAAGAAATCCGGCCCGTCGGCAGCAACCAGCGCGTTAAGGTGGACGTGCGCATCATCGCCGCTACCAACCGCGATCTCGAAGCAGCCTACAAGAATGGAACCTTCCGCAAAGATCTTTACTTCCGTCTCAACGTAGTCACCGTGCACGTGCCCGCCTTGCGCGAGCGCCGCAGTGATATTCCAATGCTGGTGCGCTGGTTTTGCGAGCGTTACGCGCCCGGCGCCGATCTGCGCGTCTCTAACGCCGCTATGAAAGCACTCATGAATTATGACTGGCCAGGAAATGTGCGCGAATTGGAAAACTGCATCGAGCGGGCCGTCGCTCTGGGGGACGGAACTCTGATCGATCTCGGCGATCTCCCCCCCTCCATCGCTGTCCTCGATTCGCCTGGCTCTCGAACCTCAGCGGAATCCGCATCAGAGTTGGCTTCCGAACTCGCGGCTGGCGCGGAATTGAATTCGAGCGATGCCAA
>DASRWO010000343.1:0-11583 GCA_035654555.1 Candidatus Deferrimicrobiaceae bacterium
GCGGGGATTTATCCAGGGGATCAACTTAGCGATTCCGGCGCGGCCGCTTGTGGATGAGGCTCTGGCTGAGGGCGTGCTTTTCAATTCGACACAGGATACGGTGGTGAGGTTTTTGCCTCCTTATTTGCTGGAGGAGAAGCATGTGGATAAGGGAATTCGCGTGTTGAAGAAGTTGTTGAAGAAAAAGAGGACAGTAGCGGCATAGGAGTTGCGGCGATGAAGTCTGCAGCAGGCCTTACGAGACATTGGCAGACCCTTGCACCGCCCGTGCTGAGCGCCAAGTTACAGGGGTCCTTCGCTCCGCTCAGGATGACAGTCTGCGGGGGATCGCGACGAGGGAAAAACGGGGAGCCGAAGCTCCCCAAGTGAAGCGAACAGAGGCGATGTTCACTTAGATAGAATCGGGTGGTGGGGAAAAAGTTGTCCCGGAAAGTTGAGGATTTCGCGGATCTGGCGGCGCAGCGGGAAGATTCTACCGCACCTTTCCCGGGATTCAGTCCTGGAGTCGAAGAATGCTGGATGGAGATGGATGGGGCGCGCATGCGGTATTTGCGCGCGGGATCGGGTCCAGCATTGATTCTGCTGCATGGGCTGCTGGGATATTCGTTTTCCTGGCGATTCACGATGCCCGCGTTGGCGCCTTACGCCACGGTTTATGCGCCGGACATGATGGGAGCGGGATTTTCGGACCGCGTGGCCGGGATTGACCATTCGATGCGGGGGGCGGCGCAACGGCTTCTGCGTTTTATTGCGGGTCTGGGAGTTTCGTCGTTCGATCTGCTGGGAACTTCGCATGGCGGGGCGGTTGCGATGTTTGCGGCGGCGCAATGCCTGGAGCCTTCTTCTTCCCTCCACCTGCGGCGGCTGATCCTTGTGGATCCAGTGAACCCTTATTCGGCGCATGGGCGCCTCCTGGCGCCACTTGCTGGAAGCCGGTTTGGATCTCTCTTGTTCCGCTTCGGCTTAATGCGAATGAGTTTTTTGTATCCCTTTGTGCACGCTCGACTGTATGCGGACCGCAGTCGCATCTCTCCGGGAACATTGGAGGGGTACACGGCTCCGCTGGCGAAGCCGGGATTGTTTGAGCACGCGCTGAGCATCGTGCGTACTTGGACCGAAGACCTGGGCGAGCTGGAGATGACCTTGCCGAACCTGGCAAGCATTCCAACGCTTTTGATGTGGGGGAGCAAGGATTCTGCGGTATACGTTTCGTCGGCGCAGCGGCTGGCGAAATGTTTTCCGAATTCTGAGCTGATTGTTTTTTCGGGAGTTGGACATCTGCCTTATGAAGAGTGTCCGGAGGAGTTCAATCGCGCATTGATTGAATTTCAGAGGAAAGATGAACTTCCGCCTGATCAATACCGTTCAAACTTGTTAAAGAAGAATTGATCTGCCCGGCAGATCCTTCGCTTCGCCGGAAAAGCGGCTATGCTCAGGATGACACCCTTAGGATAAAGTTCGTCGGAAGCAGTCCAGATCCTCGCGGGATGGAGCTCTCGCGCAGGATGACAATTCTTTTTTCCCATCATGACTCATCACATTCTTGCCGTGCTGCGCGACGCGTTGGTGCATTACGGCTATTGGGCAGTGATGGGAGTGTTGCTGCTGGAGAATGCGGGCGTGCCGGCGCCGGGAGAAACGGTTCTGTTGCTGGCGAGTTTTTTGGCTTACTCGCAGCGGGAACTGCAACTGCCGTGGATTATTTTGGCGGGAACATTGGCGGCTACTGTAGGGGACAATCTGGGTTACGCCATTGGGAATTATGGAGGGCGCCGGCTGCTGGAGCGCTATCGAAAATTGTTTCGTGTGAGTGATGCCGGAGTGGCGCGGGGGGAAAAGCTTTTCCAGCGTTATGGGTCGGTGACGATTTTGTTTTCGCGGTTTGTGTTTGGGATGCGAGTGATTGCGGGGCCACTGGCGGGAACGCTGCGCATGCCGTGGAAGAGTTTTGCGGTTTTTAATTTGCTGGGCGCGGTGTTATGGGTGAGCACGATCTCTTTGGCGGGATATCTTTTTGGTGGGCGCTGGCGAATGCTGATTTATTCCATGAAGCGCTTTGACCAGGCTCTGGTTGTAGCCTTCATTTTAGTCATGGCGATTGTGTGGTGGAGAAATCGCAGGGCACGAGGGAGCCAATAGGGAGAGCATCTTAAGAGTCAACTCATGCGCGGCAGCATTGTGCGGGTGGCGGCTTATACTGTGCGGGTGTCTCGGGCGTACCGGGGTGAGTGCGGATACGTTGGGCATTGATTTCACAGGCGGCGTCCGCGCCGGAATTCGGACGAGGAGGAATGAATGAAGCGAATCGGGTTCTTGAGTTTTGTTATTTTGGCGATGCTGGTGTTAACACTAGCTTTCTCGGCGGCGGCTAGTCCGAAAGCGCCGGCGGCTGCGTTGGCTGTGGCCCCAGCAAGTCCTGCGGCGGCAGCTCCGGCTCCGGTGCCTCCGCACCCGCGGGTTCACGACGCGATTGAATCGATGCACAGCGCCCGGGAACACATGGAGCACGCCGAGGGCGAATTCCATGGCCACCGCGCCAAAGCGATCGAACATCTTGACGCGGCCATTCACGAGGCAGAAGAGTGCATGCGGGAACCGTAGAGCTCAGGCAAAGAAATTAAGGCAGCGTCGAGAGACGCTGCCTTTTTGTTTTGGTGCGGCGAATCGTAAATGGGATTATTTAGTGTTATGGAAAGTGTAGCCGACCGAGAAGGTGGCGCGGTACACGTTGTCGGAGTGGAATTCCACGTTGTTCTGGATGTGATAGTAATGAATCTCCGGGCGGATAAAAATGTGAGGGATACGGTGCCAAACGTAGTAGCGAACACCCAAACTCGCGTGTTCCATGAAGTGATCGCTGCTCACGTAACAGGTGCCCGCAACCGCTGTGCAACCCGTCATTCCCGGCAGGTAGAAGCGGTTTGAATCAACCCCCACGCCGGCCATCAAGTCGAGGCTGAGCTTTTTGCGAATTTGCGGCTCGAACAGGGCGTTGACGTCGGTAAAAATCGGACGGTAGCTTTCGTAGCCGTCGTAGCTGGCCTTTTTATATTCCCAGGAGGTTTCCGCGTTGAAGCCGAGCCGATTCCTGACAAAGGCGTCGAAGCTGACGCTGGGAAAGACCCCACCCTTTTCCTGCGGCGGGATAAGCGCCTCTGAGGCATTTAAGTCTTTAAAGGCGAGCAGCCTGCCGTAGCCGACAGCGATGTCCATCTGCTGGATTTGAGCCCCGGCGAAAGTAGCGAAGAACAGTACAGTACACGCGGACGCGATGCGCGCGAGCCTTCTCAAATACAGCCCCCTTTTAAATTCATTCAGGATTGCAATCAATGCGCCGGAATTGTGGCGTTCGGCGCGCGAGTGCCAGCAATGGTCGAGTGCAAAGTCGACCGACTCTGGTAACTAGCTGCGCCGAAGCCAAAATACACGATCACGCGGCGGAGTCAAAATCCTAATCGTTGCCGATGGTGTAGCCGATCGAGGCGCCCACGCGGAATACGTTGTCGGTGCTGAAGCCCCCAGAGTTGATGTTGTCGTTCCCGTCGATGTGGTAGTAGTGAAACTCGGGGCGCACGAAGGCGTGCTTCCAGACGTAATAACGAACGCCTACGCCGAGATCCTGCATAAAGTTGTGGGTGCTGGTGTAGTTAATGCACTGGCCGGTGAATCCGCTGCAAGAAGTGGCAAAGGGAACGTAGAACCGGGTAGTAGCGATGCCGATTCCGCCGAACAGGTCGAGGCCGATTTTCTTACCCAGCTTGGGCTGGTAGATCGCGTTGAAGTCGGTCAAGATGGGGCGGTAACTTTCATAGCCGAAATAACTTGCCTGACTGGCTCTCCAGGAAGTTTCCACGTTAAAGCCGATGCGGCGTTTGAAGACGACATCTCCGGCGACTCCCAGGTAAGTTCCGCCTTTTTCGGCGAGTTCGCCCGATTCCAGCGAACCGGTGCTCGGCGAGGACGACAGCAGAGTGCCGACGAAGAACATCGCATCCGCCTGTTGGGCGGAAGCAAACTGGCAAGAGAACAGGACAGCCACAACGGGTACAAGCAGCGCTAACTTTCTCAAGAGAACCTCCAATCAGTTCGTGGTAAGGAAATAAGATGCGCCTACTAAATCATTGGGATGCAACAAAGCCGGTCGAGTCATCATAATTTCAGACGAGGCTGGGATTCAACTAAGGCGCTTGTAAAGAAACGTAAGCGACTCACTTAGCCCTGCCTTCCGAGATGCCGGTACAAACGTTCGACAAAACCCTGAAGGCGGCAAAAAGTTGTGCGGCACAGCCTAACTTTTTGTTGTTTGCAGGACAGAAAAACTTTGAAATCTGCGTGCTGCGAGCGCTCGGCATTTACTTGAATTTCGCCGCGCCGGGAGCGCGAATGTGATCGAACGCAATGGGGCCCGCGCCGAGAAAAATCAGGCCGAAAGCCAGGGCGGCGAGTGCTAAAGGAAACTCGTATCCGTGCTCGCCCATCAATCCATTGTGAAAGTGCACCTTAGCGATAGCGACGGAGAGATCGATGCAGATGGCGAAAGCGGCGACTCGGGTGAACAGGCCGATGAGAACGAGGATGCCGCCGAAAAATTCGGCGAAGGCGGAAAGATAGGCGGTCCAGCCGGGAAGTCCGAGGCTGGTGACGAATTGCACGTGGTGGTGTAGCCCGCCGAAAACTTTGAGATATCCGTGGCCGGTCATGACGGCGCCGAGAGCCAGACGCATCACCAGGAGTGCGAGGGGTTGCAGGCGATCAAGGTAGCGCAAGAGATTTCCTCCGGGAGAAGAATCCATAGATTACAGGAGCGGAGTTGCAGAGGGAAGCGCACAATCTGGTTCGGGACCGCGTGAGGACGGCATCCCGCTGCGACTGTTTTCTGAAAACTCATTTGAAGACTCTCATCTACAGAATCTTGCGCGAGTGGCGAACTTCTGGTAACGTTCATTCGCCTCAAGATGCGGACTGCCGGTGGGGGCTGATGCCTTTGATTGGGAGATTTTACCGGCCTTCCCTCTGGCTCAAGAAATAATTTCAACCGCGTGAGTGGAATCGGCGGGTTTCGTGTTTGCAGTGCGTAGGACTTTCTCAGAAGCGTCTTTGCGCTGTGGTCCTACAGATTATTTTCGGGTTTGGGTTGGCATTGAGAAGTTTGACGATCAGGAGGCAGTAATGAATCGCACTTCGACAGATGAAAAGATGTTGCAGAAGTGGCTGGTGGTTCTGCTGGTGCTCGGAATCCCCGCGCTGGCGTGGGGTCAACATAAGACGAGTAGCGCGCCGGCCCAGCACAGCGCACCGGCCCAGCACAGCGCACCGGCCCAGCACAGCGCGCCCGCGCGTTCCTCGACGCCTTCGCATGGCGCGACGCAATCCCATGGTTCATCTGCCTCTCATGGTTCGACAGCCGGCCGCACGAATACGGCGAGTCATGGAAATACGAATGCCGGTCACACAAACACGGGTAGCCATACGACTACGGCGAGCCACGGAAATACGAATGCCGGGCACACGAATACGGCGAGCCATACGACTACGGGCAGCCACGCGAATACAGCGAGCCATGGAAATACGAATGCCGGGCATACGAATACGGCGAGCCATGGCAACACCAATGCCGGCCACGCGAACACAGCCTCCCACGGCAATGTGGCAGGTCATGGGAACACGGCAGCCCACGGGAACACAAGTGCCAGCCGGGGCGGCGCGGGTAGCCGTACTCCACCGGGCAGGACGGTTTCGCTGAAAGGTGGAGGCCATGCGAGCGTGCGTCCCAATGGATCGGTTCGTTCCATCGATCGTGGCGGGATGCACATTCAGAACGGGGTTCACGGCGGACGAACGGTGGTGAGCGAGCACAATGGAGTGCGCGTGGTGAACCGCGGGCGCGGCGGTTACGTGCAGCGCGCGTATGTTAACCGCGGCGGGCATGCCTACTACTCCCGAACTTCCTATTACGGCGGACACTACCATGTGGGACTCTACCGCGGCTACGGTTGGGGCGGGCACACGTACTACGGCTATTACCCCGGCTATTGGTACCATCCAGGGTTTTATGGGTGGGGATACCAGCCCTGGGGAGTTGGGGTTGCCTGGGGCGTTGGCGCGTGGGGTTGGGGAGGAGCGCCGTGGTACGGATTCTACGGCGGGTGGTGGAATCCTTACCCGGTTTATGCCGCGCCTTACTACTGGCTGACGGACTATTTGATTGCGCAGCAATTGCAGGCGGCGTATGCGGCAAGGCAGGAAGATAATGCGGACGCAGTGGCCGCAGATGCGGCAGCCAGCGGCGGCGGCGACGCCGGTGGAGATCCGGCTCCGGCGTCCTCGGGACAGGTGACGATGACTCCGGAGGTGAAGGAAGCGATTGCGCAAGAAGTGAAAGCGCAGTTAGCCGCGCAACAGGCGCAAGCCGGCCAAGATTCGGGCGGGCAGGCTTCGGCGGCGGCTCCGGCATCTTCGAGCGACACACCGCCTCCGGCACTGGATCCGGCACAGCGCACTTTTGTGGTGGATTCCGATGTGTCAGTCGTGGCCAATGGTCAGGACTGCGGATTGACGTCGGGTGATGTGATTACGCGCCTGACGGACACTCCGGACGGTGACAATCAGGTGACGGCCAGCGTTTCGGCGAGCAAGAAGGGCGATTGCGGGTCGGGACAAACCGTTGCCGTGAAGGTGGATGACTTGCAGGAGATGTACAACCACTTCCAGGAGAACCTGACGAACGGAATGGGCGAACTGGCGAAGAAGCAAGGAACGAATGGAATGCCGAAGGCACCGGATACGGGAACTTCGGCGGCAGCGGTGACGCCTCCGCCACCGGATACGACGGCGGCGAAGACTCTGCAGGATCAGCAGCAGCAGGCGGATCAGACCGAGTCGCAGGTCAAGCAGGAGACGGCGGCCGGAGGAGGTCAGTAAGACCAGCTCTCGTCGCTCTTCAGAGCGCTGCCATTTAAACCAATTTAGTTGCAGGGGGCGCCGGAACAGGGCGCTCCCTTCTGTCTCATTCACGGCGGGTCTGAGTTCCAGGGAGCTAAATCTGGGAGGCTTTTATGTCGCAGAAATTCGGTCTAGGTTCAGGACTCATGTTTCTGGCTGCTGCAGTCTTTCCATTCGCCATCGCCAACGCACAGGCGCCAGTCTCGTTGCAGGAACAACTCGCCGCACAGTACAAACTGGTGAAGATGGGCTCAGACACGAGCGGATATTCCGTTGTGGAAAAGGGCACGTTGCTGGCGATTCAGAAGGGCGGAATTCTGGCTGTGCCATATGGCGACCAGAACGTCCTTTCGAACAAGTATGAAAACGGAACGGTTCACGCCCCGGGCGGACTGTCGCTGATGGGACGGAAATCGATCATGGGGAAATTTGGCAAGGAACAGACGACCCATTTGTTTGCCGTGGGCGACAAAGTCTATCCCATGAAGATCGATGTGAACCCGACCAAAGACACGGTTACGCTTGAGATCGTGGCCTGCGACACTTGCAACAAAACCGATCCGCCAACCTATAACAAGGCGAACGTGGTGTTTCAATTCCCCAAGGGCTCGCTGGCAAGCGGTAGTGCGGGAGGAGTGGAAGACATGATTGGGCAGGTGCTGACTATCAGCAGCGAGGACGCGCAGCAGGACCAGGGTGGAGGTCAGCAAGGGGCGGACCAGGGTGGAGGACAGCAGGCTGGAGGTCAGCAAGGCGGCGGACAGGATCAGGGCCAGCAGGCGCCGGCGGCTGAGCCGCAGAGCATCGAGAAGGGAATGACTCCTGATCAGGTTGAAGCGGCGATGGGGCAGCCCGACAAGAAAGTGAATCTGGGCAGCAAACAGATTTATGTTTACAAGGATTTAAAAGTCACTTTCCTGAATGGCAAAGTTTCGGATGTGCAATAGGGAGCCTGCGGGGTACGACCATGGTTCTCAACGACGACCTTGAGTGGAAACGGATCGTGGCTGACTATCCGGACGCCGGGCGCGCGTTTCGAGGGGTTCCAGAGAAGAAACTGGTGCCGCCATGCTGACGCGGTTTAAGTCTTCGAAACCGCCCGATGTGGTCCGGGCTCGGATGGCTCTTCCCACGGCTTTCAGCCAGGAACTGGACGGTCTGGCACAGGTCATCCTGACTAAGCCGGTGTACGTGTGGAAAGGTATGCACGCCAGCAGGATGAATAAGGCTCTCGACATTACGTACATCGGAGGCGGCGAACAGTATTATCTTCCGAATCTTGCGTCTGACTCGCTGGGACTGAGCAGCACCGTCTGTTACCTGCATTGCTCCACCTCAGCGGAGTTGCTGATCTGAGGGTTCTGCGTTACTTGGAATTCTGCTCAAAGGCAGCCTATTCAAGCACTTGAGCCTGCGTCGTAGTACTTCCGTACCGTCTCTAGTACTTCGGTTACCGATCCCGGGGTGACCCAACCGTCCTTGCGTGACTACCGCTACTAATATGTCAAATCTGAAGCAAGACCACAATATATAGATTTCAGCGAAAGTCCTCCCTGGTCTGATTTCCAGAAAAACCGTAGAAAACCCAGCAAAAACCGGAAATTCGCTTGGGCGAGGGGTTTTTCCGGGTTGATATATGCTCGGGACACCGAAAGCCCTCTGACAGGCATAGAGGGCGCGGCGACTCCTGAGATTAGCCTGCCGTGCCGGAAATGCGGCGCAGGAGAGTTCTGGAGGAATAGGGCAAGGGAACTATGGCCGACTCGCGGGAAGTGATGAACATTCGCCAGGCGTCGCAGTACCTGGGAGTGAGTCCGGACACGCTTTACAAGTACGTCGGGGAACAGAGCATTCCCGCTTTCAAGCTGGGCAATCGCTGGCGGTTCAAAAAGTCGAAGCTGGACCAGTGGATGGAAGAGAAGTCGAGTCACATGGAATCGGGAGCGAAACGGAAACCGAAGGCGGCGATGAAAGCCGCCGGGTCGTAGTAGTTGGAAAAGCCGGCGGAATGCCGGCGCTACAAAAACCGGGCAAGCCGGCGCTACGAAAGGGTGGGCACATGTTTGGAATGGGATCGAAGACGATTGTAGGTCTGGATGTGGGCTCTTCCAGCATTAAGGCCGTGGAGTTGAAAAAGAAGGGTGGGCAGATCGAAGTGGCGCACCTGGGACTGGAAATGCTGGCTTCTGACATTGTCGTGGATTCGATGATCGTGGACTCGGGAACCGTATCGAGCGCGATTTCGAAATTATTTGCCGACTGCCTGATCAAAACCAAGGCAGTGGCCACGGCGGTCAGCGGACACTCAGTGATCGTCAAGAAAATCTCGCTGCCTTCGATGAGCGATCAGGAATTGGCGGAGACGATTGAGAAAGAAGCCGCCCAGCACATTCCGTTCGACCTGGCTGACGTGAGTCTTGATTATCAGATCCTGTCGGAAGAAGCAGGCAGCCCGCAGATGGATGTGCTTCTGGTCGCAGTCAAGAAGGACAAGATTTTGAACTACACCAACGTACTCTCGATGGCGGGACGCACCCCGGCTATTGTGGACATCGATGCGCTGGCTTTGCAGAACTGCTACGAGTACAACTACCAGCCCGCGCCGGGCCAGGTGGTGGCGCTTTTGAACCTGGGCGCCAGCGTGATGAATATCAACATTGTGAAGGGGACAACACCGCTGTTTCCGCGCGACGTGAGCGTGGGCGGACATCAGTACACGGATTCGTTGCAGAAAGAACTCGACCTGAACTTTGAAGATGCGGAGAAGTTGAAGCTGGGCGAGAAGGTCGGCACGGTGAGCGAGGATGCGAAAGCGCCGATCCTGCAGCAAGTGACTGAAATCATCGTACTGGAAATTCAGAAGACGTTTGACTTCTTCCGGGCCAGTGCGGCGGGCGAGCACATCGAGAAAATTTATCTGGCCGGAGGCTCGGCGAAGGTGCCGGGGTTGATGGAAGCGTTGCGGCAGGAATTTTCCATGCCGGTTGAATTGCTGAACCCATTCCAGCGAGTGGTGCCACCGGCGGATGGTCCTGGAGCGGAGCTGGTGGAGCAGAATGCGGGCCAGCTGGCCGTAGCGGTGGGCTTGGCTTTAAGGAGCTTTGAATCCCTATGATCAAAATCAATCTGCTGGAATCATCCAAAGGGAAAAACAAGCGCGGCGGCAGTAACGCACCGTCCATGCCGTCGATGGAAATGGGCGATGTGGGATCGCCCAAGCTGAAAGTGCTCGTCGTGCTGTTGCTCGCAGGACTACTCAATTTCGGATATTGGTACCGCTTGGATCGCCAGGGCAAAGCGATCGCGGTGCAGATGCAGGCCGCCGAGAAACAGAATCGTGAATTGAGCGACGTGAAGGCGCGCTACCTGGAACGCCAGACCCAGGCCAACAACTATAAACGGCGAGTTGATGTCATCGAGCAGTTGCACGCTGCGGGCCAGACCGGACCGGTTACCCTTCTCGCCATGCTGGGTGAGACGGTGAACGGAACGGAGGCGGTTTGGTTGAAGAGCATGGATGACACGGGTCCGAATGTGAGTCTGGAGGGCACTGCGCTGAGCGCGGATGCGGTGGCAAACCTGATCGCAAATCTGCAAAAGACGGGTTTCTTCAAAACCGTTGAGATCAAGGAAACGTTCCAGGATGACAGCATAAAGGACATGCAGGCATTTCAATTCACGCTGACCTGCGAGAAGGGAAAGTCCTAGAGGCGCACTTATGGCGACTAATTTCAGTGAACTGTCGGGTCTGAAGCAATGGGGAGCGGTCATCCTGGGGGGAGCGCTGGTGACCACGGCGCTGTACTTCACGGTGTTCAAGAACCAGAGCGACAAAAACACGGCGGCGCAACATGCGTTGCAGGACAAAGTTCGGGAAAACAACGAACTTGAGTCATACCGTCCCAAGCTCAAGGACATGGACCGGCAGGTGGCCAACTTGAAGCAGCAACTCGAAATCGAGCGGCGCATCGTTCCGGACGACAAGCAGGTGGATACCTTCATCGAAACCCTGGACGGCGAAGCCGCGAAGGCGGGCGTGGAAATTCGCCGCTATACGGCGAAGCCAATTACCGCAAAAGAGTACTACTCGGAGCTTCCGTTCGACATGGAGTTGGATGGTCGCTACTACGACATGCTGCAGTTCTTTGACCGCGTGGGCAAGCTGGAGCGGATCGTGAATATCAGCGGGTTGCTGGTCGCGAATACCAAGAATCCCACGACCGCGAAAGCGAAGCATACCTATCAGTATGCGCCGAATGAAAGCGTGGTAGCGACCTTTACCGCGACCACTTTCTTCAGTCACGATTTGGAGCCGGCCGGCGCAGCACCAGGAGCCAAGGCCGCAGGCGGGGGCAAATAGGAATCGCTATGAAGCTAACGACATGCATTCTGGCAGTGGGAATGATGACGAGCGGACTCTGGGCACAGAATCCCAACATCATCAATAAGGTGCAGAGCACCATGAATGGGGTGCAGCAGAAGAAGACGGATGACTCCAACGCCGCGCTGGGAATTTCCAGCACACCGTCGGCGAAGCCGGCTGCCGGAGCCGCCGCGAAGCCCCCGGCCATTGTGCCGGTTTCGGGAGTGAAGAGCGCTGCCGCTCCAGCCAGTGCCGTTGCCAAACCGCAACCCGCGCCA
>DASRWO010000344.1:0-5183 GCA_035654555.1 Candidatus Deferrimicrobiaceae bacterium
GCAATTATTCATCGCGACCTGAAACCCACGAACATTCTGGTGGTTGAAGTAGATGGCAAGCCTGTGCCGCGCATTATCGACTTCGGACTGGCCAAAGCGATCTCCGAGCAACCGCAACGCGGGACGCTGGTGACGCGTGCCGGTGGGTTGGTGGGTACGCCCGGATACATGAGCCCAGAGCAGATGGACCCCCTTACCGCCGATGTAGATACCCGAAGCGACGTCTATTCACTCGGCGTGGTGCTCTACGAACTGCTCACTGGAGTGTTGGCCCTGGATGCAGAGCAGTGGGAGAGCAAACCTTTTCATGAAGTTCTGCGGCAGGTGCACGAAGAGGAGCCGACGAGTCCGAGCACGAGACTCATCACAGACCCGGCTGCGGCGGCCATTGCGGAAAAACGGAGCACGGATCCTAGGCACCTGGCAAACATGCTGCGCGGCGATCTGGACTGGATCACCTTGAAAGCTCTCGAGAGAGACCGCGCCCGCAGGTATAGCACGCCTGCGGAACTGGCGGACGATCTCGAACGCTATCTGCGCAACGAACCTGTCATTGCGCGCCCCGCAAGCCCGGTTTATCGCACCAAGAAATACGTTCAACGCCATAAATTCGGAGTGGCGGCAGCCACCGCTGTAGCAATGCTGCTGATCGCGTTCGGATTGATGCAGGCGATCGAGTTGCAGAGGATTACGCGGGAGCGCGACCGCGCCGACCGCGTTACGAAGTTTATGACCGGCATGTTCAAAGTATCGAACCCCAGCGAGGCGCGCGGCAACGCAGTCACAGCGCGCGAGATTCTGGATAAGTCCTCGAAAGATATCGACACTGGCTTGCGCAAGGACCCGGAGCTGCAGGTCCAATTGATGGAAACGATGGCGCAGACGTATGCAGGACTGGGCTTGTATGGCCGCGCGCATGATTTGGTAGAGCACGCGCGGGCAATTCAAAGCTCACTGTTTGGAGAACGAAGCCGGGAAACACTGGCAAGTGAAAGTTACCTAGCCCAGATCCTCCGGGCTCAAGGGCATTTGCCCGAGGCGGAAAAACTGTTGCAAACCACAATTGAGGCCCAGCGCCAGGTTCTCGGCCCCAAAGATCCAGACACTTTGGCGTCCATGGATCGCCTCGGCTATGTTTATGCGAATGAAGCGCGTCACGCGGACGCTGAAAACTTGTTCCGCCGAGCACTGAACGCAGAGCGGAAGGTACTTGGCCCAGACGATCCTCAAACCCTCAATACTTTGAACGAGCTGGCAGAGATTTTGACGCCGCAGGGCCGGTATGCGGAAGCGGATCAGATTTATGGCGAACTGGTCGCAGCACAGAAGCGAACTCTCGGGCCGGACCATCCAGCGACCCTGCTTTCGATGTCACACGCGGCTGAGAATCTCGAGGAGGAGGGCCGCTTCCCAGAGGCTGAAAAGCTGTATTCCGACGTGATTGCCGCTCAGCGTCGCGTACTGGGGCCGGAACATCCTCAAACTCTTAGGGCAATGATGATGCTTTCTGTCACCATGATGAAGGAAGGCCGTTACGCCGAAGCTGACAAGCTCCAGAGCCAAATTATCGAGATCAAGACTCGCGTGCTAGGGCCGACCCACACCTCCACATTGCAGAGCATGGAAATGGAAGCGCTGGTCCTCAGCCGGGAGGGACATTATGCTGACTCAGAGAAAATGTTTCGCGACGTGATCGAGACAGCGGAAAAAACCAGTCAGCCGGCCACAGTGGCCGAGGCTTGGTACAACTCTGCCTGCGCTGAGGCGGCGAGAGGTCGGCCAAACGAAGCCTTCGCGGACCTGAACCATGCCATCGAAAACGGCCTCATATCGCCGGGAGAACTTTCAGCTGATCCTGAATTGAAGTCTCTTTACGGTGACCCGCGATTCGACGCCTTGGTTGCAAAGGCACGCGAAACGATCAGCGCGAGAAGAAAGTAGGAAGCAAGAGGCGCTCCGTTTCATTGTTCCCGCTGCATCGGGGTGCCTTTTCTTTCGGGCAGGTCGAAGCCTTCCAGATCGAACAAGTAGGGTCGGGTCAGGCTGGTAGAGTTTGGAGCCGCGCCGGTGCCCAAAGGCCTTATGATTATGCTTGATACCTGGATTTGGATGGCACGTTGCTGCAGACTTGCCGTTTGACGGCCATCCTTGGGGCAACTAGGATTCTCTTTCCGTGATCAACCAGACCTTCTCGCACTACCGCGTTGTTGAAAAACTCGGTGGAGGAGGGATGGGTGTGGTCTACAAGGCTGAGGACATTTCGTTAGGCCGATTTGTTGCCCTCAAGTTCCTTCCTGACGAGGTTTCTCGAGATGCCCAAGCCTTGGAGCGCTTCCACCGTGAGGCGCGAGCAGCGTCTGCCCTAAACCATCCCAATATCTGTACAATTTATGAAATTGGGGAGCTCGCCGGCAAACGCTTCATCGCCATGGAATTTCTTGATGGCTTGACGCTGAAACACCGGATCGGTGGCCGTCCTCTGGATATTGAAACTGCGCTTTCAATTGCCATCGAAATCGCCGATGCTCTCGATGCGACGCACTCGCAAGGCATCATCCACCGCGATATCAAACCGGGCAACATTTTCATCACCAAGCGTGGACACGCGAAGATTCTCGATTTCGGTCTCGCCAAAGTGACTGCGGCTAGTATTTCCTCTACCGGCGTGGCCAGCACTAGAACTCTGAGTCAGATCGATGAAGAGTACCTCACCAGCCCAGGGTCAGCACTCGGCACAGTTGCGTATATGTCTCCAGAACAGGCCCGTGCGCGGGAATTGGACGCGCGCACCGATTTGTTTTCTTTTGGCGCGGTGCTCTACGAGATGACCACTGGCGCTTTGCCGTTTCGCGGCGAAAGCTCCGCCGTGATCTTCAGCGCGATTCTTGAACATGACCCAATTCCGGCTGTGCGCCTGAATCCCGATCTTCCGATCAGCATACAGGCGATCATCGAAAAGGCTTTGGAGAAAGATCGCGACCTCCGCTACCAAAGTGCAGCCGAGATGCTGGCCGATTTGAAGCGGGTGAAGCGGGAGATTGAGACCCACCCGCGCGCCTGGAATGACACTGCCTCAAGATCGTCGGGCTCGGATTCTGCGATCAGCACCCGGAGCGATCCTTTTGTTCGGCCAATCAGCGAATCTCGGCACAGTATTCAAGGACCCATCACTCAAGTCGGCACTCAAACCGCGCGGCCAGATTCGAGCAGTAAACATGCGACCGAATCTATGTTGCCGCCGCAAACGCGGAGTGGGATGGCTCAAGTCGAAACCGCTTCAGGAACTACGTCTGCTCCTCTTTTGCCTTCACGCCCTTCTCGGTGGCTGCCAGCCGCCGTAGCAATCGCTGTAATCGTCACAGCACTCTTCGCGAGCGGGTATTTCCTGGCGTCGCGGAGATCGCACCAACTTACCGCTGGCACCCCGGGACCGCGCACGCTAGCCGTCCTTCCATTTCATAATCTTCGCCAAGATCCGCAAACTGATTTTCTTAGCTTCTCTCTGGCCGACGCGGTGATTACGAAGCTTGCCTACATCAGTGCACTGACCGTCCGCCCATCGTCTTCGGTCGAACGCTACCGTAATCAAACCATCGATCCGCAAAAGGTAGCGGCCGACCTCCATGTAGGGACTCTGCTCACAAGCAGCTTCATCAAAGATGGCGATGACTTGAGGGTCACCACACAACTCATTGACGTGAAGTCCGACAAGATCCTGTGGCAGGATTCCTTTGACACCAAATTCGACAAACTGCTGAGCGTGCAAGACCGTGTTTCCGAGCAGATTATTCAGGGATTGCAACTGACGCTTTCGCCGGCGGAAGCGAAGAAGCTTAAGCCACAGGCTCCGATCAACCCTCAGGCTTACGAATACTATCTGCGTGGAGTCGATTTCTATTCTTTGAACGACTTCTTGGCTGCAATCACGATGCTGCAGAAGTCCACGTCAATTGAGCCTGGCTACGCGCCCGCATGGGCATATCTGGGATGCGCTTATGCCACCAATGCTTCATTGCAGTTCGGCGGACATGAGAATTACGGCAGGGCACGGGCGGCATTTGAAAAAGCAATTGCGCTCGATCCTGCGCTCGTCGCTCCGCGGGTTTACATGGCAAACCTCCTTACTGATACGGGAAGCGTTGAACAGTCTGTTCCCCTTCTCAGAGAGGCTATACAAAACAGCCCTAATAATGCCGAAGCCCATTGGGAGTTAGGATACGCCTACCGCTTCGGAGGCATGCTGCCGCAAGCAGTCACGGAATCTGAACTGGCGCGGAGACTTGATCCGCAGGTGAAGATCAACAGCTCGGCGATGAACGCTTATCTCTATCTCGGCGAGTACGACAAATTCTTGCAGAGCCTGCCCGTCAACGACTCTCCCTATATCTTGTTCTATCGCGGATTCGCGGAATATTATGCCGGAAGAATGCAAGAGGCCGCAACAGACTTTGATCGCGCTTTTAGGCAGGATCCGTCTCTGATGCAGGCTGCGATTGGTAGGGCACTTAGCTACGCAATAAGTAACGATAACGCCGCGGGTCTTGCTCTGTTGCGCCAGACAGAAGAGAAAATCGAGAAGCTCGGAGTGAGCGACGCCGAAGGTATCTACAAGGTGGCGCAAGCTTATGCTGTGCTCGGCGACAGAGCTTCGTCACGGCGAATGCTGCGGCGCAGTGTTGAAGGCGGTTTCTTCTGCTATCCCTATTTCGAATCTGATCCGCTGCTCAACAATCTGCGCAGAGAAGGCGAGTTTGCCGAAATCATGGCGCAGGCGCGCGAAAGACACGAACAGTTCAAAGCCCGATTTTTCTGAAAGGACTTTGTCTTGAACTCCCAAACGGTTGAAACGCGCCCGGCAACTTCGGAGACTGAAGTCCGTTGTGAAAGCCTGGAAGTTTGGATCGCAATTGGCGCAGCATCTGTAACGCGATGAGGTAAGGTTTGCCGACCATACATCCACCGAACATAGTTCAGCGTTGTGACTGTGATTTCTCTTGAAGGATTCTTGAGGAGACCCAGAACAAAACCAGGCTTGCCACTAAGATCACGAAAAATAGCTTCAATTTTAGAAGCGATGAGCGCTGCTGCGAGTCCCCGGTAACAAGATTCTGCCTTAAGGTTATGCCGGGCCACAGGTCTGTAATGGGACAAAGCAAATTTCGCTGACTCCCCAGAAGTCGGCA
>DASRWO010000345.1:0-4228 GCA_035654555.1 Candidatus Deferrimicrobiaceae bacterium
TGCACTCCATCGCCGCCGCGCTCGACATGAACCAGAGTCAGATGGGCGGCGGGCTGGTGGTGTTCTGCCGGGAAGCCTGGGACGGATAACGGGTGCCGGCCAGGGCTCTCCGGGGCCTGGCGCGCGGTACTCATAGACAGATAAGCTCATCTCCTGGGAAGGAGGTGAGGAAAATCAGCAAGGCAGAAGAAGAGAAGACAAAGCGCATGAACCTGAACGTACCTCTCGAGCTCCATAACACCTTCAAGTCGGTCACCGCCGCCCAGGGACAGAACATGACCGATGTGTTGCTGGAGTTCATCCAGAACTACGTCACGAAGAACTCACCCCGGAAGCCGAAGGAACGGCGCAAATGAAGCGCGCCGTCCTTTATCTGCGAGTCAGTACTCTCGATCAGCGCCCCGAGAGCCAACTTTACGATCTGCGAGAGATGGCCCAGCAGCGCGGCTATCAGATAGTTCACGAGTACGTGGACAGGGTCAGCGGGGCCAAAGTCCGGCGGCCTGGTCTGGATGAGATGATGCGCGACGCTCGCCGCGGCCGTTTCGATGTCGTTTTGACCTGGGCTTCGGATCGGATCGCCCGGTCGGTGAAACACTTCCTCGATGTGCTCGATGAGCTGAACCGGTTGAACATCGAGTACGTCTTTTTTCGTGAACAGATCGACACCGGCGGGCCACTGGGCCGCGCTGTCGTCGTCATCATCGGATGTATCGCCGAACTCGAGCGCAATCTCATCGTCGAGCGGGTTCGTGCCGGGATGCGCCGCGCCCGGCTCGAAGGCCGGCACATCGGACGCAAGCCTCTCGAGCTTGACCGCCCATCTATCCTGCGGGACCGCGAACGCGGACACAGCCTGGGCCAGCTCGCGAAGACTCACCGTGTCTCCCGCGCCACTATCCATCGCGTGCTCCACGAGCACGCCTCTACTACCTTGGAGAAATCTGCATGACAGAAGTTACGGCTTATGCCCTGGTCTGGGCCCTGATCTTCGCTGCCTTCGGCCTGATGGTCGGCTGGGCTCTCGGTGACGAGGTCCGCCGCCGCAAGAATGCAGAAGAGAAGGTCGACGATCTGCGCGAGCAGCTACAGCACGCCGGAGCACCAACCCAGGAGCGCCATCTGAAAGAGATGCGCGCCGTCCTCAACGACGCCCACAGGCATATCCTTGCCGTTTCAAAAGGCCTCGAAAAACAGTCCCGCTAAACCACACAAAATCAATGGCCGGATCTCATCGATCCGGCCGTTCCAAAAGGTGTGGCTTTTGAAACAATAGATGCTGCCTACCTCGCCCGAACTCTGCCCCCATCACCTCAATGAGTGACTCGGCGATTTGCGACAATCGAGATCTATTTCGGGTGCGAACGTGATCCCGGAATAATGCCTTATGCGCCAGGATGGTCAGGCCTGCAAATGAGCATTATGCTACCAACTTTGCGTGAGAGGTATAATTTGCCAGACCATGCCGTTAGCCGCAGGCACGAAACTCGAAAGCTATGAAATTCTGGGCCTGTTAGGTGCAGGCGGGATGGGCGAGGTCTATCGCGCCCGTGATCCGGTCTTGAAACGGGAAGTGGCAATCAAGGTTTTGCCGTCCTTCGTCTCGCAAGACCCCGACCAACTGCGTCGCTTTGAGCAGGAGGCGCAGGCCGCCGCCGCTCTCAACCACCCCAACATCCTTGCCGTCTACCAATTCGGAGTCTTTGAAGGCGCACCCTATCTGGCCTCCGAGCTGCTGGAGGGCAGCACGCTGCGGCAACTGCTGGAGCGCGGCCCGTTGCCGGTTCGCAAAGCAATCGATTACGGTGTTCAGATCGCCCATGGGTTAGCGGCGGCGCACGAAAAAGGCATCGTCCATCGCGACCTCAAGCCCGAGAACCTGTTCGTAACCAAAGACGGACGCGTCAAGATTCTGGACTTCGGTCTCGCGAAACTGACGCAGCACCAACCGGATCCCGACGGCACTGCGCCGACGATGCTCCAGAAGACCGATCCCGGCACGGTAATGGGCACAGCCGGCTACATGTCTCCCAAGCAGGTGCGCGGGCAGACAGTCGACCATCGTACTGATATCTTCGCCTTCGGCGCGATCCTGTATGAGATGCAGACGGGCAAGCGGGCATTCCAGCGATCCACCCCGGCAGAGACGATGACCGCCATCCTCAACGACGAGCCCCCCAGCGTTTCGCAGATCGTGCAGAGCACTCCTCCGGGGCTGCAGCGCGTGGTGCATCGATGCCTTGAGAAGAATCCTGAGCAGCGCTTCCAGTCCGCATCCGATCTGGCCTTTGCGCTGGAAGCTTTGTCGGAATCGGGCAGCGGCCCGCTTGTAGCGACAGCCCAGGGCTCGCGGTCGCATTGGCTATGGCCGGTGGTAGGAGCAGCGGTCGCGTTCGCTGCGCTCATGATCGCGATCGCATGGTGGCGTATGCCGCCCGCCGTTCCGGTAGTCGAGTCCGTGACGCAGCTCACCGACGACGGCGGTCCAAAAGAGAACATGGTTAGCGATGGGTCGCGTATTTATTTCAACGAGGCGAAGACTGGAAACTGGGAGATTGCGCAGGTGTCAGTTACAGGCGGAGCCATAGCACCGGTTGAAACCGGGTTCGCAGCCTCCTATATTCGGGGCCTGGCACACGACGGTTCCGCACTCCTTGGTTTGGTCCCTAGCAATAACGCTTATGGTGAAGGCCCCTTATGGTCGATTCCGCTCCCGGCGGGAGAGCCGAGACGCCTCGGCAGTTTCGAGGCGCTGAATGGGGATATTTTCCCAGATGGCCGCATCGTCTTCGCTCAATTCACTCCGGGTACTGATGCTAAAGGAGCAGAGGGTACAACGAACTGGTTTGTTGCCGACAAGGATGGCGCAAACCCGCGCAAGCTGATTTCCCTTCCAGACCGCATTGGGGAAGTTTCGGTCGATGACCGCATTGGGGACGTTTCGGTCACCCCGGACGGCCAGCGAATTCTCCTCCAGGAGGATCATGATGGCGTTCGCAGGTTGCTCGACGTGGCAGCGGACGGAACAGGTCTCCGAGAGATCCGGAAGCTCAGCCCCGATGAATGTTGCTTCAGTTGGACTCCGGATAAGAAGTATCTCGTATATCAATCCGGGAATGTCCCACAATCAGATATCTGGTTGCTTCCTATGCAAGCGGGGCTTTTCCAACGCTCGGGGAAACCGATTCGACTCACAAATGGACCCCTGCCCTACTCGGGCCCGTACGCGAGCCGAGATGGAAAGCAGATCTTTGTTCTCGGCACGAAACAGCGTGGCGAGCTCGTTCGCTACGACATCAAGTCGCATCAGTTTGAGCCCTTCCTCTCTGGAATTTCAGCAACAGACCCGACATTCTCCCGGGATGGAAAGTGGGTCGCTTACGTTTCCTACCCGGACCACATACTGTGGCGCAGCCGCAGCGATGGAAGCGAACGCATGCAGCTGACTTACCCTCCGATGGATGTGCGGTTTCCGTCTATGTCTCCCGACGGAACGAAGATTTCATTCCACACCGATAAGGGTGAAATATTTGTGATCAATATGGAAGGCGGGATGCCGCGGAGGATTGTCGAGGCAGGCTTTTTTGCGACTTGGTCCCCTGACGGAAATTATCTTTCGTATCGCGATTACCCCGAAGATGCCGAGTGGAAGATAGTCGACGTGCGCAGCGGGAAGAAATCCGGTATTCCTTCCTCCCGGGGCGTGGGCGGCTTCTGGGAGACCCAGGACAATCTGGTTGCCCCTAACCAAAAGCAAACGAGTTTCCTGACTTTCAACTTGAAGACGCAGAAATGGACTAACCTGGGCCCGAAAGACCTGGGCAACATCGGACACTGGATGATATCGCCGGATGGCAAGTATCTCTATTTCACGACCGGAGGCTCGGAAACGAAGATCGAGCGCATCCGATTCGCCGACCAGCAGATAGAAACCATCACCAACCTGAAAGACTTTCATTATGTAATAAATTACGGGACGACTCAGATCAACGTCGCCCCGGACGGCTCTCCCATCTTCACGCGCGACACCGGTTACCAGGAAATCTACGCCCTGAGTATCCGCTGGCCCTGATGCCATTAAGACTGCGCTGGAGTGACGCAGCAACAGAGAGCGATCATCGGATCGGCTCTGGATGAGTGGTCGCTAGTCTCAATGTGTGCAAAATCGCCGAGTCACTCAGCGGGGCGCCGGTCGGTGGTAAACCCGGCCTGCGGGAACGGTACACGG
>DASRWO010000346.1:0-5748 GCA_035654555.1 Candidatus Deferrimicrobiaceae bacterium
CCCGCAGCAGCCGTTCGTGGCTTCTTCCCTTTCTTGCGAAACTCTGCATACCTTGGCCAACCCCGTACCACGCAGGAACGGCATGACGGCTCTGCATCCACCCAAATACCCACGGGATGGCACGCAGATCCTCAAGACGCCGCCCCTTAGCCCGGCGAGATGGGCGCGAGCCGATGCGGGCTGTATCCAGTTCCAGTACCGGCGTGGACTGCTCAAAGTATTCCAGCACGTCGGCATTCTCGGCGATGTCGCGGCGGTAGGCACGGTAAGCTTCCTCTGACATCTCATTCATCGCTTCTTCCCAGCGCGACTGATCTCCCGATGACGGATCTTTCGGCGGGTGCTTAGCCGGACGCGTAACCGCTTCCATGCTGGCGGCAATCATCAACTCCAGGTTCCACTCCGCCAGCACTGCGTCCGCATACTTCCAGTTGAGAACCTCTCCTTGCTCCGTGATGCGAATGCGTCCGGAAAAGCATCCTTCCGGCTGCGCCAGGATGGCCGAGTGCGTGGGCCCACCGCCGCGCCCGACCGTGCCTCCACGGCCGTGGAAGAGCCGCAGTTTCACGCCGCATTCTTGCGCTGCTCGATGCAACTCCCGGTGTGCTTTGTGAAGCTCCCACGTACTGGTCAGCATTCCACCGTCTTTGTTGGAATCGGAATAACCGAGCATCACCTCCTGCCACTCTCCCCAGGAACTAAGCAGGGGTTGATACTCCGGATGCCGCCACAGACGCCGCATTACGTCACCGGCCCCGCGCAAAGAATCAATCGATTCAAACAGCGGCACTGGCATGAGTCCGGGGGCATTCGAATCCGCGTCGTTCAAGTACGGATCGTTGCCAGAACCGGCCAGCGTAACTCCGCAAGCTTGCGCCAGTCGAACAACATTCAGCACGTCATCCTCGGACTCCGCACCACTAATGACGTATTGGCGGATGGAATCTGCGGGGTATGTCCGCTTGAGCTCTTCGACGGCGTGGAAGGTGTTGATTGTTTCGCGGGTTAGAGGAGAGCCCATCTCGCCCTGTGCCAGAGCGGCGCCTGCGGCTAAAGCCGGAGCCGTATCCCTCAATTCAGCCTTTCTTACTTTGGTCTTTTTAAGTTCGGGGCTTCTGGGTTCGAATTTTCTTGCATCGATTTTTCTGCTGCGAATCTCGTCTAGAACTTCCGCGTGCACTCGGGCGTGCTGCCGAATATCGAGGATCTGCAAATGAAAGCCGAAGGTTCGGAGTTGACGCAGCACCGGATCAACGAAAGCTTCCGCCAGCCGCTGCCCGCGATTCGACATCAGGCTGGATCGTAGCAGCACTAGATCTGATTCAAACTCCGCCGCGTCCTCATACGAGCTCCGAGTGCCCGGGCCTTCACGGCTCCGCTGCAACCGGTAAACGACGAAAGACAGAAAACGCCGGTAGTGTTCCACCGTATTGCGTGGCCCCCACAACATGATGGCACCGGGAATCGATCGCTCATAATGCGTCAACCGGGAAAGAATCTCCGCCGAGGTACCGGCCTGCCGCGACGACGAACTCAGGCAGTCGCTCAAGAATTCAACGCCACGGATGTATTCGCGGAGAATCACGGTCCGCGCTGTCTCCAAGGCATCCTTCACGCATCCCGACTTGACCAGGGGATTGCCATCGCGATCGCCGCCGATCCAGGAACCGAAACTGATCAGGTTCGGCAACTCGGTTGCTTCAACAACCGCTCCGTACTCTTCTCGAATCGATTCCGCCACCTCGTTATAGATGCGGGGCAGCGTTTCAAACAGCGAAAGCCGAAAATAGCGCAATCCCATGCGGATCTCATCGTCGACGGTGGGCTTGGTTTGTCGGACTTCGTCGGTCTGCCAGAGAGCAGTAATCTCAGCATGGATTATTTGTTCGCAACGCAGAGCTTCGCCCACAGTCAGGGGAAGACGATCCAGCCGCTCCAGTTGTTCGGCGATGCGGCGGCGCTTGAGCAGGACTGTGTGCCGCGCCACCTCTGTGGGATGCGCAGTGAACACTGGAGTCACGGTGACTCGGCGAAGAGCGGCCAGAGCTGCATCGGCGGAGATTCCGGCTCGCCTCATCCGCATCAGCGTTCCACGAAATGATCCAGGCAATGGCGCGGATTGGCGATCCAATTGGCGGGCGCGCCGCCGCCGCTTGCGATGGTTGGTCTCCGCCAGATTAGCTAGCTCAAAATAAATGGCGAATGCTTTCGTGACCTGGTGGGCGCGGGCCATATCCATTTTTGAAATCATCGCCTGCGCGCTGGCCATAAGTTCCCCGTGCGCGGCCGCGACGGGACTATGCGCTACACGCTCGCGGTGCCGAATCATGAGCCTGCGCAACTCTTCGACAGTATCGAACAGTTCGGGACCCACTTGCTCCACCAAAACGCGGCCGAGCAAAGCGCCGAGTGAACGCACATCGCGGCGCAAAGAGTGATCCTTAGCAGAGTCGTGGGACTGCGCTGTAAGCTCGGATAAACGGTTCTTTTGATTGTCCGCTTTCCACAGTGGTTTAGGCCGGGTCATCGATAGCTGATCACGCTAAGAGTAGTGGACAGGATAAATCAAGAATCGGTCCTCAATGATCGGTTCCCAAAAAAACCGAAGTTTTTGCTCCCATCAAAACTGGGAACAGAATTCCGCGGGAAGAGGGGGAGAGTAACTGAGAACTGCTCGTCTACTTCGGGAGTTCGAAGCGGTAGCCAATGCCTCGCAGAGTTTTCAAATAGCGCGGATGGCGAGCGTCCGTTTCTATTTTCTCCCGTAGTCGCCGCACGTAGACGTCGATAGAACGAGGCGTAACAAAGGGTGTCTCCTTCCACACGGCATCGAGCAATTGGTCGCGCGTAAGCACACGGCCGAGGTGAGTGGCGAGATATTCCAGCAAACGAAACTCGCGCACGGTAGTCAGGATTGTTCTGCCCTGTACCTGGACGGTCATCGAAGACGCATCGATTTCAAGTTCACCCACGCGAAGCACTTCCGGCGTCTCCGCCGGTTGGCGCACGCCCCGGAGCACGCTGCGAACCCGCGCCACTAGTTCTCGAGGACTGAAGGGCTTGGTGATGTAATCGTCCCCGCCCAGTTCCAGTCCCTTCACGCGATCGGCTTCCGCCGTTTTTGCCGTTAGAAAAATAATGGGCGTGGCAGAGAGGCTTGCCGTCTGGCGGATCTGCCGGCAGATCTCAAACCCATCCGCACCCGGCAACATGATGTCAAGAAGAAAGAGTGACGGCGTTTCCCGCAAGGCTTCAGAGACTACCGAGGCACCGTTGACGAAGCTCTGCACGTGGAAACCGGCAGCCTGCAGGTTATGGGAAATCAGGCGGGCGATGTCTTCCTCGTCTTCGACTACGAAGACCAGCGGGCGTGGCACACTAGCGCCATCCGCAGTGCCTCGCGGTTCGTACGATCCCGTGGGAAGATGCATGGTCGGCTATATCGGCTATGTCGGCTAGAGAAAGTCAGACACTTTCGCATCTGGTTTCATAAGAATGTATTTTGGAAATGTTGCGAGAATGTTTCGAACGTGTTAACGAACGATGAATTTCGGAAGGAAAGTTCAGTCTCAGTTCTCGGTTAAGCAAACCCTGAGAGCGATTTCTTACGTCGCCGCGCGCTTCTTGGGTGCATGCCGCAGACTGCGGCCCTCGATCAGGCTGTAAAGATCTTCGGCAAGGTTGGTGGTATGGTCACCGGCACGCTCTAGCGCCTGCGCCATCAGGAGCAGCTCAAAGCTCGATGGATTGCTTTCCGCCGTGAGGTGTTTTTGAAAAAGACCATGACAGACCCGGTCGATGTTCTTGTCCATCTGTAATACCTTGCGGGCGCGCTCCAGATCCAGTTCGACGAATCCGTGATAGACCAAATCCAGCATCTCCCGCAGAATCTCAGACATCTCCACCAACTGGCGAACATCGGAGGCAGCCATCCTCCCGGTCCGCGCCTGTACTCGCATGGCCATGCTCATGACGAGGTCGCCAATGCGTTCCAGATCGGTCGTACACTTCAAGCTGGTCAATAACTGGCGTGCGCGCACCTCATTCACGCGAGTAATGGCAGCTGGTGTCCGTTCATCGATGTAGCGCTCGATCACGTCAAGTTCCTGCTCGCATTCTTTGATGGCCAGAAATGCCATGCGGGAGGATGAAGTGAATAGATCCGGCACATTGGAGGCGGCATCACGCGCGATCAGGAATGCCTTGAGCGCCGTGCGAGACAGATCGTCCAGAGATGCGCGACCCTTTTTCGCGGATTTTTTTTCCGCTAAGCGAATCTGCTGAACGCCTGCAGGTGCACCAGCTTCTTCCTTTGCGGGTCGCGCTAAAGCATCTTTACGCGGCATAGTAAGCGGCACCTTGAATTCTGGAATCACTTGATCGCTACTTACTTCAGAATATCCCACCCGTCGGTCCCGATGGAGTCTAATCCAGAAGTATGAAAGGAAGGTTAAAACCGAATTGCGGTACTGTCCTAATTTCGATTAGGACACCCACCCGAATTGCAGGTCGGCCCGCTCATCTACTAGATTGTAAGTTGCAGAGTTCATTGGAAATCTTTTGATCATGGATCTGCTGGAAAATCTGCGCCGTCAGTTTGCCTATGACGCCTGGGCTAACGCTGAAGTACTATCCGCGATAACCGCCGACGAATCCGGCGCATCTCTGCCGCGGGCGCTTCAGCTTTTGGCTCATATTCTTTCCGCCGAGCGGTTGTGGTTCGAGCGCCTCAGACAGCAGCCAAAAAGTCTGCCAGTCTGGCCTGAGTTCACATCAGACGAGTGCAGAGCACGAATGGGGGAACTCGCCGAACTTTGGCGAGAATATTTCGCCCGGCTTTCTCCGCCTGTACTCGCTCAAGAAATCGCATACAAAAACAGCAAGGGTGAACCTTGGGCCAGCACCGTGCAGGACGTGCTGACCCATGTCGTAATGCACTCGGCTTATCATCGCGGGCAGATTGCCACCCTGATGCGTGCCACAGGCAGTACTCCCGCCTATACCGACTTCATACATGCCGTGCGCAAAGGCTTGATTGACTAATCTTGCTCGAATGAGTTCTCTGTCCCCAAAGGGAGACAAATGAATGGAAGGGCCAGCCTTCTACGTTTTCTCAGTAATGCAGGTCATTGCCGTCGGCATCGCGCTCTCTCTTGTGCTCATGATGCCCGGCGGCTGGGATTTGCAACGCTGCCTTGGGACAGGATTGATGCTGGCGGGATTGGCCGGAATTGCGGTCGCTCGCTACCAACTGGGCCGATCCTTCTCCGTCCGGCCCGAAGCTCACAAGTTAGTCACGCGCGGCATCTACTCGAAAATCCGCAATCCGATCTATGTTTTCGGAACCATAGTGTCTGCCGGACTCATACTTGTAATTCACCGCCCAGTCCTGTGGCTGATTATTCCAGTGATTATTATTGTCCAAGCAATTCGCGCTCACCGCGAAGCTCAGGTTCTCGAAGCCGCATTCGGCGACGCCTACCGCGAGTACCGCCGCAAAACCTGGTTCTAGAAATCCAGTTCTAGAAATCCAGTTCTAGAAATCCAGTTCTAGAATCTTGTTCTAGAAACGTCCTTCTGAAAACCTCGTTTTAAATCATCTGCACACGCCTGGCATCCCGGCGTAATCCGGCATTTGTGGGTTAATATCTGTGCAATGAAAAAATTTCCGGCCTTTTTCCTTTTTCTTTGGGCGTCGCTGGTCATGGGGCAAGACCAGCCAAAATTTCCTGCGATGCCGGCCGCAGT
>DASRWO010000347.1:0-5100 GCA_035654555.1 Candidatus Deferrimicrobiaceae bacterium
CGCGCGCTACGGTATCTTTAAAGCTTTGGGAAGTCTCGCGGTTGCCCGCCTGATGGTCTGGCGTCCTCGCCGGGGAATCAACGAGCGGTATTCTTTATTATTTTCAATCGCGTTTTGCAATTTTTTTCATTCTGGGAGAGTTCCGATGTCAACCTATTTCCCCAAACCGGGGGAAATTGTGCGCAAGTGGTACGTCGTGGATGCGGACGGCCAAACGCTGGGGCGTATGGCCTCGGCGGTGGCGCGCGTCCTCATGGGTAAGGAAAATCCGCAATACACGCCGTTTCTCGACACTGGCGACCACGTAATCGTCATCAACGCCGAGAAGGTAAAAACGACCGGCATGAAGTCGGAGCAGAAGCAGTATCACCACTACACCGGTTACCCGGGTGGTCTGCGTACCGAGGATTATCGCAAGCGTTTGGCGCGCAAGCCGGAAAAAATTGTAGAAGACGCGGTGCGCCGCATGCTGCCGAAGAACAAACTGGCGGATCACATGCTGTCGAAGCTGCAAGTCTACAAAGGCGATAAACATCCGCACGAGGCGCAGAAGCCCCAGGAATTGAAGTTGGAAGTAAGAGCTTAGATTAGAAAAGATTGAGATCCTTTGCTCCGCCTCAAAGCGGCTGTACTCAGGATGACAAACAGGATTGGGAGCTGAAAGCTAAATGGCAGAGTTGGTTCAATATTACGGAACGGGACGCCGGAAGCGCGCGATTGCGCGCGTCTATCTGCGCCCAGGCGGCGGCGAGTTCAAAGTGAATGGCCGCGAATTCGAAGAATATTTCGTGACTCCGGCGCAGCGCTCGGCGGCGAAATCTCCGCTGGCAACGACGGACACGGCAGCTTCATTCAACATCGTGGCCAGCGTGCTGGGCGGTGGAGTGCGCGGTCAGGCCGATGCAGTAAAGCTAGGCATTGCCCGCGCTCTGATGCAGTTCAACGCGGAGTTGCGCGGCAAACTAAAGTCCGAGGGCATGGTCACCCGCGACCCGCGAGGCAAAGAGCGCAAAAAGTACGGCCAGAAGGGCGCGCGCAAGCGCTTCCAGTTCAGCAAGCGTTAATTGCCTGGCTGCTCGGAAAGACAAGGTTTTGGTGTGGCTAGAAGCTTAAGAGCTAATAGCTTGTTTCAGGTGTTCAATTCTTCCCGTGCTTCGCGGTGCGGGGACGGGAATGGCAATCCGGAGCGGCACTTACGCAATGGATGCAGACTAAATAAGGAGGTTCATTGGCTACTATCACCATGAAGGAATTGCTCGAAGCAGGTGTTCACTTCGGGCATCAGACGAAGCGCTGGAATCCCAAGATGAAGGAATATATCTTCGGAGAGCGCAATGGAATCTACATCATCGATTTACAGAAGACGCTGAAGATGTTCAAAGAGGCGTCGAAATTCGTACAGGACCTCGCCGCCAGCGGAAAGATCGTGCTCTTCGTGGGCACCAAGCGTCAGGCCCAGGACGCGATTGCCGAAGAGGCCACCAAGTGCGGCGGCTTTTACATCAACCAGCGCTGGCTAGGCGGCCTGCTGACCAACTGGGTCACAGTGCAGAAGTCGGTAAAGCGGCTGAAAGAACTCGACGAGATGGCCACCGATGGCCGCTACGAACTGCTGCCGAAGAAAGAAGTCATCAAGCTCGAACGCGAGCGCAAGCATTTACAGGCCAACCTGGCGGGCATCAAGAATATGAGCCGGTTGCCGGATGCGGTGTTCGTCATTGATTCGAATAAAGAGCAGATTGCGGTGCGCGAGGCGCGCAAGCTTGGCATTCCGGTGGTCGCGGTGGTTGATACCAATTGCGATCCCAGCGAAGTGGATTACGTGATCCCGGGCAACGATGATGCGTTGCGCGCGATTCGTCTGTTTACCTCGAAGATTTCAGAATCGATTGCCGAAGGCTCGCAGCTGATGAGCGACAAACAAATCGCCGACATGACAGCCGCGACAGAACAGGCTCAAGCTCGCGAGACGCAGCTGGCGGAAGATGCTGCGGCCGCGCTCGAAAGTCGTGAGCAGGAGGCTGCAGCCGCATCCGACCTCGCCGATATTGGAGAAGACATCAGCATGGAAGAAGTGCTGGGGCCCGGAACGCACAAAAAGCCGGTCGCCAACGAAGAGGCTGATATCCCGAAAGTAGAGAGCCAGACAGTCTGATTTTGGGAAGGCTGTTACGTTTAGTCGTTCTGAGATGCCAGTTTGAAGGGGCGCGGCTTCAGCCGCCCCACCAGTTGACACAGATGAACGGGCTTTAGCCCCTGAGGAAGCGATACAAAAACCGGGCATTGGAAATCAGACCCGCGCGGGTCGTCCGGCGCGGGTCAAAGTTTGTAAGGCATTCGTTAGAAACTGGAAACCTAATTTATGAGCACTACTATGGCAAATATTTCAGCAGCACAAGTAAAGGATCTCCGCGAAAAAACCGGGGCGCCTATGATGGATTGCAAACAGGCTCTCACCGAAGCCAAAGGTGATATGGAGCAGGCGGTGGTAATCCTGCGCAAAAAGGGAGTTTCGGTGGCCGCCAAAAAGGCCACCCGCGTAACCAGCGAAGGAGCCGTCACCAGCTATATTCACGCTGGCGGTAAGATTGGGGTGCTCCTCGAAGTGAATTGCGAGAGCGATTTTGTGGCGCGCACCGAAGACTTCAAGGAGTTGGTGCACGATATCGCCATGCACATCGCGGCCAGCGATCCGAAGTACGTCCGCAAAGAGGACGTAACCGCCGCCGACTTCGCCCGCGAGAAGGACATCTTTCTTGCGCAGGCTGTCGCATCGGGTAAGCCGCCGAACATTGCCGAGAAGATGGTGGCTGGCAAAATGGAAAAGTTCTACGAGGAAGTCTGCCTGCTCGAGCAGCCTTTCATCAAGGACCAGACCGTGTCGATCGCGCAGCTTATCGCGGCAAAGATTGGCAAGCTCGGCGAGAACATCAGCGTTCGCCGCTTTGCGCGTTTCAAGGTGGGCGATGCGGGTGAGACCATCGCCATTACCAAACCAACAGAACAGAAACCAGAGTAAATTTCAGGCGCCTAATGGGCGCCTTTTTTGTGCCCGATTATGCGTTAGCCGGCGGGACGCCGGCGCTACGATATGACTCCTTCTGCCCCGGCCTTCAAACGCGTGCTGCTCAAGCTTTCCGGTGAAGCTCTGGCTGCGAATCAGGGCTTTGGCGTCGACACCAACCGCATCCACGAAGTCGCTGCCGAACTGGCCGATGTTCACAAACTCGGCGTGCAGCTCGCCATTGTCGTGGGCGGAGGCAATTTCTTCCGCGGCGTCGCCGACCAAGCCAAGGATATGGACCGTGTCTCCGCCGACCACATGGGAATGTTGGCCACCGTTATAAACGCACTAGCTTTGCAGGATGCGCTCGAGAAGCAGAAAGTCTACACCCGCGTGCAAACCGCGATTGAAATGAATCAGGTGGCCGAGCCGTTCATCCGCCGTCGCGCCATTCGCCATCTGGAAAAAGGTCGTGTTGTCATTTTCGCCGGCGGCACCGGCAATCCCTATTTCTCCACCGACACCGCCGCGTCCCTGCGCGCGATGGAGATCAAAGCTGACGCCATTCTCAAAGCCACAAAAGTCGACGGCATTTATGACGCCGATCCCATGAAGGTGAAGGATGCCAAGAAATTCACCGACATCACTTACATGGATGTCCTCAAGCTGGGCCTGAAAGTAATGGATTCCACCGCCATCAGTTTGTGCAAAGACAACAATCTTCCCATCATTGTGTTCAATCTGAATAAACATGGGAACATTCGGCGAGTACTTAGCGGAGAAAAAATAGGGTCGACGGTTAGCGCGTAGTAAGGTTTCCAGACGTGCTCACGGATGCATAGTTTTGATCACTGGTGATCCGGCCCAATCCGTGGCTGCTTTGGATCCGGTTTATAATTCGAGGTTTTGATTCATGAACTGTTCAATGGAGCTCTTCCATGGCTGACAGCGGGCCTCTTAAAGAAATTCGAGTACAACTCAAAACGCGGATGGACAAGGCAGTCGAAGATTTTCGCAAGGCAATGGCCGCTACGCGTACCGGACGTGCCTCGGTGCACATGCTCGATAGCGTCAGCGTCGACTATTACGGCTCGCAGATGCCGCTCAACCAGATCGCGCAAGTGCACGCGCCCGAGCCCCAGATGATCACCGTCCAACCCTTCGATCCTTCGCAAGTCGGTGCAATCGAGAAGGCCATTCGTTCTGCCGAATTAGGCTTGAATCCCATGAACGACGGCAAGCTGATTCGTGTGCCTGTGCCCGCGCTCACCCACGAACGCCGTCAGGAAATGGTGAAGCACCTGAATAAGGTTCTCGAAGAGCATCGCACCGCGGTTCGCAATATCCGCCGCGATGGCAACGATGCCATCAAAAAAGCGATGAAAGACAAAAAGATCACCGAGGACGAAGAAAAACGATCGCTGGACGAAATCCAGAAGCTCACCGACGACGAAATCAAGAAGATGGAAGAGATGAGCAAGGCCAAAGAAAAAGAGGTGCTGGAGATTAAGTAGATTATTACCATCCGTGAGAGGACTGCCGCCCTCCGGTTGTCCGTCGAGCGAACCTCGAGCGTTTTCTGAACCTATTGCATCGAAAGACCCCGCGTGCGGCCACAGCCGGGTGTTTGCCCCAGGCCGGTCGAGGCGACATCTACCCCACATTTCGTGCGAGTCCCCTATAATTGTTGCTCATGAAAACGGTCGTCCATGCCGCGTGTCCGCATGATTGCCCCGATGCTTGCGGCGTACTGATCACGGTCGAGGAGGGTCGCGCCACCAAGATTCAGGGTGACCCAACCCACCCTGTAACGCGCGGATTTCTGTGCGCCAAAGTGGCGAAGTACCTGGACCGGGTCTACTCACCAGATCGGGTGCTTTATCCCATGCGCCGGATCGCAGCCAAGGGAGGTCCTTCCACAAAGCGGGACGAAGTTTGGCAGCGTATCAGTTGGCACGAAGCGTTAGATGAAATCGCCGTCCGCTTCCGTCAGATCATCGCCGAGTTCGGCCCGGAGGCGATTCTGCCCTATTCCTACGGCGGCACGCTCGGCGCGCTCAACGGCGGCTCCATGGATCGCAGATTTTTCACGCGCC
>DASRWO010000348.1:0-3172 GCA_035654555.1 Candidatus Deferrimicrobiaceae bacterium
TCGGGGGTCGGCCCGCCCCCGACGTTGACAAGCAGCCACGTATTCGCGATCTGAATGTACGCGGGCGCGCCTTCGGTATCGCCTGTGCTCAGAACGCGGCCACCGAAAACCTTTTCGTACCAGCGGGCCGACCGGTCGATATCGGCGACGGTGAGAAAATGTGCGACGCTGAAACCCTCTCGCGGGGGCATTTCATAGCTCTTCTGGTCGATTTGTACGCTGTTGGTTGACGACTTCAATTCCGATGCAGTGCTCATAATTTCCTCCGATGGGTAGCACGGTAATTAAGCCAGAAGCGCGACGATGAATCTATTGGACGAACGTATCGATCCATACGAAAGTATGGGCCAAAACATTAGCGCCGAGTTTATCCAAATGAACGATTTTCGGCCTTAGAGTTGTTGGCGCTCGATCAATTCCAGTCGAGGGCCTATTGGCAGGTACCAGTCGGAGCCGCTTCCAGAGAACCACGCTCCGCTTCGAAGCTGAGAAAGGCGTAGGCCTCCAGCCAGGCTTCTTCCATCTCCGCGGTGAAACGGTCGCCGAGCGTGCGCTGGAACATCCAGATCAACGCCGAACCAACCGGCGCGTAGTGATCGATCTTAACCCCGTAACCACCGTGGCGCGCCCCTAGTTCGCGCATCTCCCTCGATAGTTCGTGGGGATGCTCCAAATGTCCGATCATCCACGCGAGCATGTCTGAGAATTTCTTCGCTTGGGGAGCCATCTCTGGCTTGAACATTGGCCGAACTTCGGGAGCGAGCTCGAATAGACGCCTGTAGAACTCATCCACTGGCGCAAGATCTTCCTTGGGCAGCAGCGCAACGCTTTCCCGCAAATGGCCGATTACGATCGAGTCCATATTCCCTATCCCTGAACTGTTAGTTGACGCTCTCGCGACCCGCGTTACCGATATGCAAAGCCGCAGAGAGGTCGGCCCTAATCTCTTCGGCCAGCCGCTCTTGAGTGGCGAAAATGTCATTTGTGGTGGCTTGATAGACATTGGAAAACTGTGTCGAGCCGCCGCCGGTCAGTTCCATCAGATGAAGGGTCAGCCTGATCTGCGCGCCAGCCCGGCGTATGCTGGCCTCAAGCAGATAGCGCGGCTTGGGCCCTTCTCTTTGCTCAAGCCAAGCCGCAACCGATTCAGTAATTACTCGTAGTCGAGGAACCTGAGCGAGCTTGTGGAGAACCTCCTCGGTCAGCCCATCGCAAAAATTCTGATCCCCCGGATCCGAACTGAGGCAGCGGAAAGGCGGCACGAGTATGGACAGGTCGGAGACCGCGTGCGCGTGTGCGCCATCGACCGGAATGAAAAGGGGAACGTATCGGCCTTTAGGAATATCGATGCGCACGCGTTCGGGTGGTGTGACCTCGTAGTATTCACGCAAACGAGCGCGCAGCCTGGCGGCTTCCACACGCACGATGGGATCTGTGCGCGGGTCGTAGTCGGTGCGGCGATCGTACACAGCTACTCCGATTTCGAATTCTTTGATGGCTGCTTCGGGGAATTGCAACGCCGCGTCCACTACGAACCGCAAAAATCGGGACTGGCGTTCGGCATTGCGAAATAGCGGCGAACTCAACGCCTGATCCAGGTGGTGATTAACAATGGCAGTATCTAACGACAAAGGGTAGATCCCCCAGGTTCGCCCGAAGTTCGACGATCCGCTATTGGCTCAGATTATAGCAATTCACTTTAAATCATATACATCGCGGACGCTCAGGTTTCACGCACTCCAACGCGGAATGGGCCGAATTTCGGGTTACGTACCGTAACTTACGCCGTCGTTACTTCCTGAAGCCGTACTTCCGGAATACGCTTCTACCAGTGAGCAATCAACGCAATCGGCGGACCTTCGGTGAACTACCGCAAACCTATAACGCATCCATTCAAACTGGAGACCGATATGACAGCAGCAATTTCGCACCCCACGCCAATCGTGTTCGTTGTCGACGACGATATCTCCGTACGCGAATCTCTGGAATTATTGTTCCGCTGCGAAGGTTGGGAGCCCGAGACGTTCGCATCCGCTCAAGAATTTCTTATTCGGCCGCGAACTGGTGTTCCAAGCTGTCTGGTGCTTGATCTCTCTCTTCCAGAGGGCAACGGCCTCCAACTCCAGAAGCGCCTCGCGGCGGAGCGGCCCGAGATGCCGATCATGTTCATCACCGGCCATGGCGATGTGCCCACATCGGTCAAAGCCATGAAGGCGGGGGCGGTCGAATTTCTGACGAAGCCCTTCAAGGATAACGTTTTGTTGGATGCAATCCGGGAAAGCCTCGACCGCAGCCGCATCGCTCTTTCTCGCGAGATGGAAATGAGCGCCCTCCGGAAGCACTATGATTTGCTCACCCCTCGTGAGCGCCAGGTAATGGCGTTAGTCGTCTCTGGTTTGTTGAATAAACAGATCGGGGGAGAGCTCGGCATCAGTGAGATTACCGTCAAAGCGCACCGAGGCCAAGTAATGCAAAAGATGCAAGCCACGTCTTTGGCCCACTTGGTTAAGATATCCGCGAAGCTCGGCGCAGACCGTTTCCTCCACTCGTCAAGTTCAGCTCACCTTGCCGTACCGCGAAATGGAGACATTCAATGAACACTCATATCCGTCACGACCTCCAAGTTCTGCTGCGTAGCCTGCTCGATGGCAAACTTCCGCGTAATCTGCCTTGGAGCGATGTCCTTGACTTGATTGGACAGATAGGTGAAGTCCAGCCACACGGACACGACGAGTTCGCATTTGTGGTTGGGACGCAACGCGCATTCTTTAAGCGTCCCCATGGCCACGATCTCGAAGTGGAAGAGGTTGCCCGTCTTCGCAAGTTTCTGCGCGAAGCCGGGCTTCAAGGACCGGCGGCCGAGCCCCACGCGCACCGACGAACCGTTGTGGTCATCGATCATCACTCCGCCCGTCTTTATGAGAACATCGACGACAGCCGACCGGAAGACAAAACCACGGTCAGACCATACGATCCCTTTGGATTCCACCGCCACTTGATCCACCGTAAAGAAGCGCATTATCAGGGAGATCGGGTTCCCGAGGAGTCGTCCTTCTACGAAGAGGTCGCGAAAGATCTTGCTCACGCGGATGAAATCATAGTCGTCGGACACGGGACTGGGAAGAGCAGCGCAGCGGACTTTCTCCTGGAATACTTGAAGAAGCATCATCCG
>DASRWO010000349.1:0-6079 GCA_035654555.1 Candidatus Deferrimicrobiaceae bacterium
ATCGGACGTAATCGGTGAGTTCTTCGCCTGGGCGGAATTCGTAGACGTGTCGCCCGGGCGTTCAATCGCCACCTTGCCTTCGAGATGGCACTGCATACAAACTTCGTCGCGGCGAGCGGGAGATAACTTGGCTGGATTGATAATCTCTCCGCCTCTCGAATGCGCGGTGCCCGGTCCATGGCATCGCTCACAAGACACGCCGTTGTGCAGGAAAGGCGGCATCGGATAACGATTGTCCGTGTCTTTCGCAGGAGCCCGCATTCCACTCACATGGCAGTTCAGGCAACTCGTATATGCGGGAAGGTTCAACGGCATTTCGCGCGCCTTCTGGTACGCGGGAGCCATATCCCACACTTGTTTGTTCGCGTACCAGTTCACGGGCGACTCGAAGAGGAAGCCATCGGTCTCGAACAGGTAACTTCGGCCTCGGCGCCCCGAGCCGATGTAGTAAAGCAACTCGCGCTTTCCTTGAACCTCAGGATCACCCGGACGGTCAAAGCTGAGCCATGCGCGCCCATTCAATTCGTAGATGCGGTAGTGAATGCCCGATTCTTTGTGCGTGAATTCTGCCGGGGTCAGGGCATCGAGCGCGGGACCGCTGGCCTGCGCCATGGCAGTCTTTCGATACGACTCGTAGATCGCGGAATGGCAGCGCGCGCAGGCCTCGTTGCCGACATAACCCTCCGGGCTGGACGGCTTAGAATACGTTGCTAGTCCCTGAGCCGGCTTGCGGCTCTCCGCCATTGGGTGGGGGACCAAAAGAAGGACCAACAGAACCGCAAGCAACAAAAATTGCAAGGCCGTCGCACGCCTTCCAAACCATCCCAAAGAAATCATGCCTCGTCTGGCCACAATGTTAAGTAATTGTATTCGAGAAAAAAGGGAGCCCCGAAGGACTCCCTCAGACAAGAGCTCGGAGCTACTCAGAAAATTAGCTTCAGGGCGAATTCAAGCTGGCGCATACCCGTAGCGGAGCCTGGGGAAGCGTCATGCTCGATGTCTGTGATAATGCCCGTGGAAGGCGTGGAAGCCCCGGCCGGCGTTATACAATCAATACACGTTCCACCGTTCTGGTTGTTGTTGAAGCCAAGCACAGGGTGATTAAACACATTGAATGCATCCATTCGGAACTGGAGTTTCACTCGTTCGAACAGAGGGAAATTCTTCAAAATCGAGGCGTCCGCATAAAACACCCTGGGTCCGCGATAACTGAAAACCCCGATGTTGCCTAACTGGCCGTTCCCTGGATCCGTGAATGGTCCAGTGAGTGAAGTTAAGGCCGTGAAGAATGGCACGTAGGGAGGAGCATCCGCCGGGTGCTGAAGCGATCCGGCACCTATTGGAAACGAACCTGAGCCTTTGTTAGGCCGGCACACGCCTACATCTTCCTCGCCACCACACTCGTTCGTACTCGGTGTCCAGGGTAGGCCGCTGCCCCACGTCGTCGTTCCGGTGATCTGCCAGCCTCCGATGATCAAATCCTCGGCTCGGCCCGAATTGCCGGCGAACGGTTTCCCTCTTCCAAATGGCAACTCGTAAACCGCGTTGTTTACCCAGACTTGGTTCCGGACCTGATCATCCGGACCGTAAGCTACGGCGGGGTCATCGGGATAGTACGAACTGTCGTATTTATACGCGTGAGCAAAGGTGTAATGGGACAGAACCTGCAGACCATGCGAGAAGCGCTTTTCAAACTTAATTTGCAGCGCGTCGTATTTGCTGCTTGCGTCATTCCCCAAGTAATTGCCTTGGTCGGTCGAGCAGCACTGCAGCACTCCGGGTACGAGGCGAGGGGCACCCGGGAAATTTGCAAGAGTGTTAGTCGGATCGGCGTAGCCCGCATAAGTAAAGTTGTTATAGTACGGGCGACGATACGCCTGCAGAGTCTTGGCAGTGCATGCAGCGTTGGCGCAGTATCCAACCATGGAAGGATTGTTGACGTTGTAGGTCGGTCCATCCCCGGCGAACACATGTGTTCCTTTGTTGCCAACGTAGCCGATTTCGATCGTGGCCGTGTTGGTAATCTGACGCTGTACTGTAGCGTTCCAGGCATCCAGAGTCGGCAGACGCTGGGTTGTTGGACGGATATGTGGCTGCACACAAAGCTGGGTGTTTTGTCCGGCCGCATTGAAAACCGGATTTTGATAGCAGTTTGGTCCTGACACCGGCAACAATCCATTGGCAGGAATTGCAGGGAAGGTGAAGATCGGAGGTCCCTGTGCCAAGGTAAACGCGGGCACCTCTTGACTTGCCCCTTGAGCTAGTTGGGCAGCGAGCACGGGTAGGGTTTGGGTCACGGTGTGCCCGAAGTTCGAACCAAAAACTCCCATGTCGAAGCTGCGCCCGTAGCCCATACGAACGACCGTCTTGAGATTGAGTTGGTATGCCACGCCCAAACGAGGGGCAAACGCGTCCCATGCATTGTTAATATTGCCGTTCAGCGGGATTCCGCCTTCACCCGCCACACGGTCCAGGCCCTGAACCAGATTGGCGAATCCGCCGTTGTCCTTACCATTGACGTACTCAGGGAAGTAAACTTCCCAGCGCAGCCCGTAATTTAACGTCAATTTGGGAGTCATGCGCCAGGTGTCTTGACCGTAGTAAAACATACGGTGTTGGCGTTCTGCCGCATTCAGAGTTGTGCTGACATAGCGACTGACCTGGGTCACGTCGCCCAGCAGGAGGGTACCCAAATCGAGACCACCCAACCCGCCAGTCCCGCCGCCTGACGTTGTTCGATAGTCAAACGTGTAGTCACCCGTACGTCCAGCGTCGCTCGGAACACGCAGGTTCATCGCGTATCGGAAATCCGCGCCGAACTTAAACTGGTGGTTCCCGTGGATCTTCGTGATATTTCCGACCCATTGAAATTGCTGTTCGCTCTCTGTCAGCGGGCAGTTACAACGCGCCACACCCAACCCGTCACCGAAGTTCAAAGTGGGAGCGCCAAAATTCCCACCGTTTCCAGACGAACTCGAAGGGGTCTGATTCAATATGAATCCACCCAAACCAGAGGTCTCAAGCGCCTGAGCCCCGGTCAGGTTCGCGTTGGGAATGCCGAACGCTGTCATTGGCGTTGTTCCAACGTCTGGTTTTGATGCGATCGGATTGTACTTAAAATACCCGAAGCGGAAGTCCCCCAGTAATGTCGAGGTGAACGTTTTCGTCACTCCCGAGGCTAAGCTGTAATTGTGCGTGATCGAACTCCCGGACAAACCACCCGGTCCAAATCCGACCCCCCCAAGCGCGCCGTAAGATCCTTGTCCCGCCACGTTGAAAACGTCTCTGCTGAAGCGGCCGAATACTAGCACTGTGGGCGCGGCATTAAAATCGATTCGCGTGTCGAAGCTGTCCTGCTTGAATGAGCCGTCGCCCGATGCGATGAAATTGTTAAACACCGCAGAATTCGTGGGTGCGGGAAACAAAGCGAGAATCTTCCCCGCTTGGGGCGAGATATCGCCAATGGGGATTTGATTGTTCGCAAATGGAGTCCGGCCTAAACCGCCATCTCCTGGAACGGGCTGGAAAACTTGCCCGCCCTTCACAGTGACGGTTTGGCCTAAGGAATTTACGTATGAGCCGCCACCTTGTTCTACGTTTAGATACTGGCTCAAGTCGCAGAAGCCGGTTCTGTTGGTCGCCGGGTTGCAGGTGTTCTCAACTTGCGCGGTTGGGACGGTCAACAGATTCGTTGTTCCATTTGTTTCTCGTGTCCCCTGGTAATCCCCGAAGAAGAACAGCTTGTTCTTGATGATTGGGCCGCCGATGGTACCGCCGAACTGTTGCCACCTGTCAGATGGAATGAATTTTCCGGTAACAGGATTGGGAGCGTATTGAGTAAACGGATCGCGTGCCGCAGTCGCATCCGTTCGTCGGAACCAGAAACCTTCGCCGTGAAAATCATTGCTGCCCGATTTGGTCTGGACGGTGACAACGCCCCCCAGCGCCTTCCCAAACTCGGCGTCGTAGTTCTGTAGATCGATCTTGGTCTCCTGGATCGCATCCAGGTTGGGATTGACTACGATAATGCCCAAGATAGGATCCTGATTGTCCGTGCCGTCAAGCTCGAATGCGGTGCCGCTAAAGTGCTGGCCGTTCACGAAAATTTGCTGACTGCCTTGCGGATTTTCAGTCGCGGCATGGCTCCAGCCAACCATTTTCTGCGTGCCCGGCGACAAAAGTTCGAACGACGTGAAGTTCCGATTCATGATCGGCAGGTCTTCCACATACTTCTGGTTGAACTCAATGGAGACGTCGGCGCGGTCCGTCTTGAGCTGGTCCGCTTCCGCCGTCACTTCCACCTGCTCCGTCGCAGACCCAACCGAAAATTGACCATCGACCCGTTGGTCGGTGTCCGCGGATATGGAGACGTTCTTGAATTCAATAGTCTTAAAGCCGGGAGCCTCGATCCGAACCTCATAGACATCCGGAATCAAGTGGGTCACCGTATAGTTCCCGCTGTCATTGGTAGTGGCTTGGTCCGTTGTCCCCTTGCGTTGGTCTAAGACGGTGACTTTAGCGTTAGGTACGGCGGCGCCGGAAGGATCGGTCACGGTGCCGATGATGCTACCGAAAACCGCTTGGCCAGATACTTTTGGGGTCCACAGACCGCTTAGGAGCAACAGGGCTACCGCAGCTGCCAGAACTGACCTCTTCATCGACTTCCTCCTGTGGGAACCACGCCATCCCCGCAGAAAACAGGGAACTACAGATAATCTCGAGCGTGCAAGTGGTAGTACAAAAACACTATTCACTTAAGTTAAACTAGGTTTCATGCAGTTACAGGCGTATAAGATGTTGGGGTTGCAGCAAGATACAGGAGTCGGTTACTTAACTGTCACATGGCCTTGACACACGGTTTCGAAGCAGGACGGCAGCAATGCTTCCAACAAATAGATACGCTTATTAATAGTCATAGCCTGCGCGGCTCCGAATCTTTATGTAAACTGCTCCGCTATCTGGCGGAAACCTCGTTGGACCATCAGGGCGCGGCCGTCAAGGAATATCAGATCGCGACTGAGGTTTTGGGGCGATCTCATGGATTTGATCCCCAAAACGATTCGACGGTTCGCGTGCAGGCAGGGCGTCTGCGGGTAAAGTTGGAAGAGTATTACGCCCATGAGGGTGCCGACGACGAGATTGTCGTTGAGTTGCCGAGAAAGTCCTACGCCCTCACCTTTCACGTGCGCGCCCCCACTGCTTCCCCCGTCAACCCAGTGGCGGCTTCGCGGCTGAGCGCCGAAGCGGAACGGAGCGTCGGAAGACAACCCTCTAATCGAGGCTGGCTGATCGCTGTATTGGTGCTCTCGGTCTTGCTGGGGGCAGCTTTGCTATTCGCATTTCGTAGCCGAACTCAGGCTGCCGCGAAACCAGCGGTTCCCGCCGTCTACCAAGTTTTTTGGCAGCGTTTCGTGGGTGGGACACAGCAACCTTGGGTAATCTTCAGCAATGGGAGCTTTGTGGGCCGCCCGGAGACCGGCATGCGGTACTTCAACCCTGCAGGCGATTCCGGCCAATTTATCCTGGATCATTACACCGGGGTGGGGGAAGTGCTCGCGGTCCATCAACTGGATCACGTTTTCGTATTACTCAACCAACCGCTTCGCGTGAAACGGGGCAGTTTGTTTTCTCTGGACGACGCCAAGAACAACGACCTCATCTTCGTCGGCTCTCCCGCCGAGAATCTTACTCTGCTCGATATCCCCTCAACTCAGGAGTTTGTTTTTCAGAGAGTCACCTCCGGACCTCGCAAGGGAGATTTGGCCGTGGTAAATGTTCATCCGGAACCGGGCGAACCGCGCCTGTTTCTGGCGAGCACTCCGAGTTTGCCGACCACGGAGGATTACGCGGTAGTTGCATTAGTGCCGGGAATTGACCCCGCGCGATCAGTTCTGATCCTCGCCGGAACCACCACTTTCGGCACGCAAGCGGCGGCGGAATATGTCTGCCGGCAAGACTCCTTGGCAGTTCTGCTACGGCGCTTAGGAGTTTCCACTGCGGCTGACCTGAAGCCATTCGAAGCGCTCGTGCACGTCAAGGTAGTGCATGGGGTGCCAGTGATTACCGACCTGGTATCAGT
>DASRWO010000350.1:0-2008 GCA_035654555.1 Candidatus Deferrimicrobiaceae bacterium
GACGGGGCGAATCGAGCGCGGAAAAGTAAAAGTGGGCGAGGAAGTGGAGATTGTCGGCTTCCGCGACACGCGCAAGACGGTCGTCACCGGCGTCGAAATGTTCAAGAAGCAGCTCGACGAAGGCCTGGCGGGTGATAACGCGGGACTCTTGCTGCGCGGTATTGCGAAAGAAGATGTCGAACGCGGCATGGTTTTGGCCAAGGGCGGGTCCATTACTCCGCACACCAAATTCAAAGCTGAGGTTTACATCCTCACAAAAGAAGAAGGTGGACGGCATACGCCGTTCTTCAAAGGATACCGTCCGCAGTTTTATCTGCGAACGACCGATGTGACGGGCGTCGCGGAACTTCCCGCTGGCACCGAGATGGTGATGCCGGGGGACAATGTTTCGCTGGTGATTGAGTTGATCACGCCGGTGGCGATGGAGAAGGGCTTGCGCTTCGCCATTCGCGAAGGCGGACACACGGTGGGAGCGGGAACGATTTCGGAGATTGTGCAGTAGTAGGCCATGTGGAGCGGGCGCTTTTGCCCGCTGGCGGTTCGGCGCTGCATGCAAGCGGGCAAGAGTGCCCGCTCCACACGAGCCAATTAGATCTTTCCTTCCGGAGATGCCGGGAGGGGGTTAGAGAGAGTGAAGCGTGATAGGAAAAGAAAGAATTCGAATCCGGTTGAAGGCTTACGACTATCGCATTCTGGATCAGTCGACGGGGGAGATTGTGGAAACCGCGCGGCGCACTGGTGCGCAGATTGCCGGGCCAATTCCATTGCCCACGATGAAGAACAAATACTGCGTGCTGCGTTCGCCGCACGTGGATAAGAAGTCGCGCGAGGAGTTCGAGATCCGCACCCACAAGCGTCTGCTCGATATTCTCGAGCCCACGCAGCAGACGGTAGATGCGCTGATGAAGCTGGATCTGCCGGCGGGCGTGGATGTGGAGATTAAGGCTTTCGGGAAAGAACATAAGTAAAGCTGTCAGCTCTCAGCCTTCAGCTATCAGCGAGGGCGAGAAGCTCCCAGCCAATAGCCGCCGCATTGCGGCGAGCCATGCTGGATGGAGATTGAAAGATGGCAACGAAAGTTACAGGCATTCTGGGTAAGAAAGTCGGCATGACGCAACTGTTTGACTCGAAGGGCGATGTGCGCCCGGTCACAGTATTGCAGGCTGGCCCTTGCGTGGTAACGCAACACAAGCTGGCGGTGAAAGACGGCTACGAGGCGGCGCAGATTGGCCTGGTGGAATTTGTGAAAGAGTCGCGGCTGACCAAGCCGGCGCGCGGACATCTGGCGAAGAACAATCTTCCTCCGGTGAAGTTCATGCGCGAAGTGCCGCTCGAGAGCGACGGCGATGGGGATGGAGCGGTCAAGGTTGGTGACAGGGTTTTAGTCGAGATGTTTGACGGCGAGAAGTTTGTCGACATCGTGGGAGTCAGCAAGGGGCGCGGGTTCCAGGGCGTGGTGAAGCGGCATCATTTTGGCGGCGGTCCTAAGTCGCACGGTTCGATGTTCCAGATTACGGGTTCGATCGGCTCGTCGGCGTTTCCTTCGCGCGTGTTTAAGGGAATGCGCATGTCGGGGCACATGGGCAACGCGCGCGTGACGCAGCGTAACCTGAGAGTGCTGGGTGTGGATAAGGACGAGAATTTGCTGGTGGTGGAAGGCAGTGTGCCGGGGCCGCAAGGCGGGTACATTGTGATTACGAAAGCGAAGAAGCCGCCCAGAGAGCGCCGCGGGTTTGCCGGTGCGGCGACAGTGGATCCGTTGAAGGCGGCGAAGCGAGCGGCGAAGAAGGCGTAAGTGTAACGCGCAGGTTAGCGCGTTGCGCGTGGTAAGAGTCGCGGGCAAGAGTGCCCGCGCCACATGGAAAAGCGATATGGCGACGATTGATATTCATAACTTGAGCGGTGAAAAGGTCGGAACGTTCGATCTGGCCGATGAAATTTTCGGCGCGGTGAACGAGGACCTGCTGTGGGAGGCGGTCAAACATTACCGCGCCGGGCAGCACCGCGG
>DASRWO010000351.1:0-3270 GCA_035654555.1 Candidatus Deferrimicrobiaceae bacterium
AGAGGATGATCGATGTGGCGTATGAGTCTCTGCACTGGCTGGTGGAAATTCAGCACCAGCGGGAAGAAGATATCTTCGTCCCGATAGGCTCCAGAGGGTTTTTTACCGAGGGAGGCGAGAAGGCCCGTTTCGATCAACAGCCGGTCGAGGCTTGCGCGGTTATCTCTGCTTGTTTACAGGCTTACCGCCTGACGGGCGAGAAGCAATGGCTCGATGAGGCGTGGTGCGCGTTCCGCTGGTTTCTTGGCGAGAACGACCTGCAGGTTCCGCTCTACGATGTGACCACTGGTGGCTGTAAAGACGGGCTTCATCCCGACCGTGTGAATGAGAATCAGGGGGCCGAATCAACGCTTTCGTTCCTAATGTCTTTGCTGGAGATGCAAAACGTAGAAATGCCAGTTGCAGAAAATCTGAATCGGGAAATGAGTGCCTCTCTTTGAAGCCAATCACACTTCCATCCAGCTCACCGGAACGGGCCACGCGCGATCAACAGCATCCACAAATGCAGGTGGATGGAGCGTTGTTCTCGCGACATCCCGGCAATCCGATCCTCAGCCGGAGCGACTGGCCGTATCCGGTGAATAGCGTCTTCAATGCGGGTGCAATTCTGCTGCCAGATGGCGACACACTACTTCTGTGTCGAGTCGAAGACCGGCGAGGGCTATCGCACCTCTGCGCGGCTCGCTCCGCGAATGGAGTGGATGGGTGGCGGATCGATCCGCAGCCAACGCTTCTGGCGAACCCCGCGAAATATCCGGAAGAGATCTGGGGAATCGAAGATCCAAGAATCACGTATGTGCCGGCGTTGGAGCAATACGCGGTCGCCTACACTTCTTTTGCCCGAGGAGGGCCTGGCGTTTCGCTGGCGCTCACAAAAGACTTCAAGAGTTTTGAGCGCTACGGCGTGATTATGCCTCCCGAGGACAAAGATGCTGCTCTCCTGCCGCGAAAGATCGGGGACTTCTGGGCGCTGATTCATCGGCCAGTGACGACGCTGGGCGCACACATGTGGATTTCGTATTCGCCTGATCTGCGGCACTGGGGCAGCCACAAGATCATACTTGAGGCGCGACGCGGCGGATGGTGGGATGCAAACAAGATCGGACTTTGTTCCCCGCCGATTGAAACCGATCGAGGCTGGCTGGTGATCTATCACGGAGTGCGGCACACGGCGTCGGGAAGTATCTATCGGCTGGGCCTTGCTCTTTTTGACATCGACAAGCCGGATGTCTGCCTGAAGCGGGGAGACCCGTGGATGTTTGGCCCCGAGGCTCCTTATGAGCGTACAGGAGATGTCAACGATGTCGTCTTTCCGTGCGGACAAACGATCGGGGTCGATGGGGATACGATTTATCTCTATTACGGAGCAGCTGATTCATGCATTGCGCTCGCAACCGGCAGCATCCGTGACCTTCTCTCATGGCTGGATTTAAATTCCAGCATCCAGAATGCGAACGATTCTTAGCGGCATCGAATCAGGAAGGAGCTTCACAAATGGATGACCTGACTTGGCCAAGCGGCATTCCACGGCTCCTCTGGATGCATCGAGAGTGCCCTTTGTGCAGCTCCATCGAATTTTCGACAGCAGAGTCGCATCCCCTTGATCGGCTTATGCGACTATTCTCGCTGACTCCGATACGTTGCATCAATTGCTGGCGGAGGTATTACTGGTTTTCAGACAGGCGCGCCCGCGCAATGATGAACGGGTAATCCCGGCTGTAATTAAGCGAAAGGAAAGCCATGACGGACAACCCGCAATACTCATCCGGCCGAACGTCGAATGATCTATTGTTCAGCCTGGACGGAGAGTCCATCCGGAAACCGCTGATTTATGAGATCGTCGCGCAAAATGCAGAGGAAGTGCTGGACGTCCAGAATGCTCCCGCGATAAGCATGGGGCAATATCTGATCGAATCTGGGCAGACGCAGCTCCTAACCTCGATCAGCGTCTACAGCCAACGAGGCGAACATCCAGAGCAAGTGCGGCTGCTCTATATGAATGCTGCTGCACTTCTTATCTGGAAAGCGATGGGCAAGCGACCGAAACTGATCGGCGCACAACATCGTCCGCCGAAGACCGCCCTGCTAGCGTTCGGAGTTCCGTTCAGTGATTGAGCGAACGTTCCATCCTTTTTGGTCTTCCTTGAATAGGTACCGCGAAACGCGCATGTGGTGGTTGATTCGGCGTTGCTCACGATAGCCGACTTCCCATTACCGATCAGCGTTGGATGAGTGCATTGGCGATTTACCACCTGTCAAGAAAAGTCATAGCGATTCAAACGGCAAAGATCCCTAGGCCGGGAAGCCGGTAATACGCCCGCTTCGCACGCAATCTTTCGCACGGTCATCCTGAGTTTAGCGAAGGAATCGGTCACTCGAAGGTCCAATGCCGATCCGGTCGTTCACGGCGGCACGGATGCGCTCGCCGCAGGGAACACGGCGAGGGTTGCGCCGATGTGTGGTGGTGTGTTGATATGGGCCGCCACCCTAAACCGATAAAGTGCGTTTAGGATGGCAGCCCGAAGAATTGAAATATTCCGCGGTAACCCGCGCCGTAAAGTCGCTCTCATCGTCTAGTGCGATGGTAACGAAAGTTTTCTGCGTCCCCGTGCATCGGATGTTTTGCTTCACGGAACCGGAACTGGAACGGCGGATGAGCTGACGCGCGTCAATAACCACCGCCCGTCGATCTTTCTGGCTTCACCGTCAAGGTCGACGTGGCTCTTGGCTGTCCAAAACGGCTGGCCGGTGGCTGGATTCAATGACACGTCGAAGTAATGGCATTCGAAATACACCGATGATTTCCATTCGCCATCCTCCTTTACAGGGACATACTTCGTTTTGAACGCCGGGGTAAGCGACACAAACTTATTGGCTGGCTGCAACCCGCCGGAAACATACTTGAAGAACGTGCACAGCGTGCCCTGCTGACCGTTGGAAAAGGTGTCGCCGGAGGGTTCAGGGCAGGTTGCGGGATCATCCGGATCGCCGTTGCCGATATAGTTTCCCGCCGCAGACGTGCTGCTCACCACAGTGAGCACTGCATCTTCCGCAAAGATTGAAAGTGCCTGCCGGATTCGCTGTGTTATCACTGCCGGCGAATCGCCATTCACTGGATCGTGAACGCTAACTGCCGCGTGAAAGGTTGCGTGAAGTTGTTCCAGTTCAGCCATTTGGGCCAGTTGTTCGTCATCGTCCCGCCAATTATTGGCATGGTCGGCTCCCGACTGCGCTACAACCGGCGCCGTCAACAATGCCCCCGCAAGAAGC